>CAIMDR010000342.1 GCA_903839795.1 uncultured Methylococcaceae bacterium
GATAAGTATCGTGCATGAAATAACTTAACCATTTATATCCCCTCACCCCAAACCTCTCCCAGAGGGAGGGAGCAAGATGCCTAAGTTATTTTATGCGCATTCCTAAGTCAATATTGAATACGTAAAAAAGCTGCTTTTTAGTAAGTATTCACCTCCCCCTTTGAAAAAGGGGGACTGAGGGGGATTTATCTAATAAAATCTCCCCTAACCCCTCTTTGTCAAAGAGGGGGACTGAATAATTACGCTTTTTAAGTTATTGACGTCGGCAATAATGGAAGCAACGCTCAATGATATGTAAATAAAAACCGACAATGAATAAATATAAGGAATAATTCGTGCGTAACAACAACAGCCCTGCCAATGATATTGGTACGCAATATTACGCGACGCAGCTTGGCATCTACGATGAAATGTATGCCACAGAAAATAAAGCGCTGCCCTATTGGGAGCGTTTTATGGCTGCGCTTGCAAGCATGGGTAGCGAAAAACTTGAGCTACGCCGCAGAGAAGCGCAACGTTTGTTACGTGAAAACGGGGTTACCTACAATGTGTATGGCGACTCGGAAAGTCTGACCCGACCCTGGCGTCTTGACCCCGTCCCCTTATTGATCAGTAGCGAAGAATGGATCGTTATCGAAGCCGGCCTTAAGCAACGCGCAGAACTGCTCGACCTGATACTAAAGGATATTTATGGCAAACAAACCCTGCTAAAAAAAGGCTTGTTGCCCGCTGAACTGATCTATGGCCATGAAGGCTTTTTGCATCCTTGTGTCGGTGCCTTGCAAAACCAACAGCGACACCTGACTATATATTCAGCCAACCTTGCTCGCGGCCCCAGCGGACGCATGTGGGTATTGGATGATCGCACCCAGGCACCTTCAGGTTCCGGGTATGCTTTAGAAAACCGCACCGTCATGACGCGAGTGCTGCCCGATATTTTTCGTGAAACCCAGGTTCATCGCTTATCCGGTTTTTTCAAGGCGCTACATAAAGGACTGGTTGATATTGCGCCGCACAACAAAGAAGATCCGCGCATCGTCATCCTGACGCCGGGGCCACTCAATGAAACCTATTTTGAACACGCCTATTTAGCGGCTTATCTTGGCTATACGCTGGTTCAGGGCGGCGATTTGACGGTACGTGACGGTCGTGTCTGGCTTAAATCGTTGGCTGGCTTGCAACCCGTCGATGTTATATTGCGACGCGTTGATGACTCTTTTTGCGACCCGCTGGAAATGCGCAGTGAATCAAAGTTGGGTGTGGCCGGATTACTGGAAGCGGTTCGGCGCGGAAATGTTGCGATTGCCAATCCGTTGGGCAGCAGCGTTCTCGAAAACCCCGGCTTACTGGCCTTTTTACCCAGATTGTCCCGCTATTTTTTAAGTCAGGAACTTAAATTACCCTCGGTCGCAACCTGGTGGTGCGGACAACGTCGCGAACGTGATTTTGTTCTGCAAAATCTTGAGCGACTGGTTATTAAACCGATCAATCGTACGTCGGTTAATCATGCTGTTTTTGGCGGAGAATTAAGCAGCAAAGAAAAAGACCACTTGCGCAGCCAAATTATAGCTAAACCGCATTTATTTATCGGTCAGGAACAAGTCAGTTTCTCGACACTTCCTGCCTTTATCGACCATCAAATCGAACCGCGTAACGCCGTATTACGAAACTTTGTCGTCGCAAGCGGCGATGATTATGTGGTGATGCCCGGTGGACTGACCCGCGTTGCCCGTCAAAAAGATAATTTTATTGTTTCAAACCAGGCCGGTGGCATTAGTAAAGACACTTGGGTACTGGCCTCGGAACCGGACAAACCGGTCAGTATATGGACGCAACCCAAGCGTAATCAGCATATTGATGCCGTGACTGAACCGCTGACCAGTCGCGCTGCGGACAATCTGTTTTGGGTCGGTCGACATCTGGAGCGTATTGAAGCGGCCACTCGACTGCTGCGCACCATCTTGCTAAAACTGAGAGAAACACTGGAATTTAAAGACCCTGTTGACGATGAATGCCTTAAGGTATTACTGCGCACCCTAACCCAAGTTACCGGAACTTATCCGGGCTTTGTTAAAGGCGATGACCAACTCCTTAAAACACCCGAGGTGGAACTGCTATCGTTGGCTAAAGAGGGGCATCGCAAAGGCTCGCTGACGGCCAATATTCAAGCGCTGGTTCAAACGGCCTTTAACATTCGTGATTTGTGGTCACAAGATACCTGGCGAAGTGTTGATAATATTCAACGTCGCTGGCAGCAAAGGGTCGTCAATAATGAAATTACGGTCGAACAGTTACAAAATCATCTGGATGAATTAATTACCGGCATCGTCGCCTTTACCGGCTTAACCAATGAAAGTATGACCCGTGAAGCCGCCTGGTTAATGCTTGACAGTGGACGGCGACTTGAACGTGCATTGTCACTGATTGCCTTGCTGCGCTCAACATTGGCGCTACGACACGAAGATACCCTTCAAAA
>CAIMDR010000343.1 GCA_903839795.1 uncultured Methylococcaceae bacterium
CCGCAGGTAAATCACGGGTTTCTTCCTGAAGAAATTCCGAGGCATTAAGTCTAAAGGTTTCAATGGACTCTTTGCTCCAGTTTTGACCTGCCCGAAAAAACTGGCTGATGTTATGCGCTATTGTGTCGCCCGTGTAACGCGCCAATTGTTGTTCCAGGTTAATGTCCAGTTTAGCGAACAGTTCCTGAAATTTTCGACCCGTCTGCATGTCGCCTTCAATTTTAATTTCACCGGAGAAAATTGAACGCATGGGTTTTGAGCTGAGCCCCATTAAGCCAAACGCGAAAACTGAACCGGTTAATTGCGTATCCGGTTGATCCGGACTGTAATCAAGGAGCTGAATGGAATCAGAAGTCGGACACAGGTAAATGGTTTCATTGAATGGCAAAATAGTCATGGCAATAATTTTACCGGACAGGGGCGTTAAAAAAACAGCACGGTTCTGATCCATCTCAAGAAACTGGTTGAGTGCAGTTTCCAGCGCACTCATTAGCAATGGTTTGATAACCATGCTAAATTTTATAACCTCTGTGAACGGCAACAATTCCTTGGGTCATATTAAAGTATTCGCAACGTTCGAGTCCGGCATTCTCCATCATTTTTTTCAGCTCATCCTGTTTGGGATGCATACGAATGGATTCAGCCAGGTAGCGATAACTTTCTTCATCCTTTGCCACAAACTTGCCAATCTTGGGCAGTAGCTTAAACGAATAAAAGTCGTATACTTTTTCTGTGATTTTATCGACAGGATGTGAAAATTCAAGAACGATAACGCGACCGCCCGGTTTTAGTACCCGGTACATAGAGCGCAATGCGGCATCTTTATCGGTAACGTTGCGCAGACCAAAAGCGATACACACACAATCAAAGGTATTGTCTTCAAAAGGCAGGCATTCGGCATTGACCTGTGCATAGCGTATGTTGCCCACCAAGCCTTTGTCGATCAGTCGATTGCGACCGGTGCGCAACATCTCGGAATTAATATCAGCCAGAACAACTTGTCCTTCCTTGCCGACACGTTGCTCAAACAGTACCGTCAAGTCACCGGTTCCGCCTGCCAGATCAAGCACTTGTTCGCCTTTGCGGACATTGCTTAGTTGTACGGCAACGCGTTTCCAGATGCGGTGAATGCCCATTGACATCAAATCGTTCATGATGTCGTATTGACCTGCAACCGAATCAAATACGCCGCGTACCAGATTGACCTTGTCTTCAGTGGCGACTTGTTTAAAACCGAAATGGGTGGTGTTGTCGTTTGTCATTAGTTATACCGTGTGTTTAGTGATGCTTTACGCTTATGTCCGGCAGCTTCGAGCTTGTTGAGATAATTGGCCCATAAGGTCTGATATTCAGAGCCTAACTTATAGAGTAAATCCCAAGTATAAATGCCGCTATTATGACCGTCGCTAAATACCGGCGTAATGGCATAATTGCCAATGGGTTTAATCTCTTTAATGGTGACATCTTCTTTATCAACCTGAAGAATCTCTTGTCCAGGCGCATGCCCGACAGCTTCTGCCGACGGTGTGTACACCCGCAGATATTCATACGGCAGTTGATAGACACTGCCATCATCAAAGCTGACTTCAAGAATACTGGAAACCTGATGCAGTTTGATTTCAGTAGGCCAGGTATTGCTGGATTTTACAGTTAAGCGCATATATTTTATGAATTTTTTTTGGTTATTTGACTACAAAAATCACATCAGCCAGAGCAGTAAAAATTTGTGATTTTCCTTTATAAGTAAAAGAAACTTTTAAATCTTCCATCTTTTTGTTTTTGAAGTCATCAAGATATTGTGTAATCGTTGGATTTAACAGGTCAAGATTTCTTTTTAATTTCCATCAACCAGTAAAGTCTTCTGAATCAACAAGAACAAGAAATAATCTGTTTTCAGAACCAAAACGCATTTCACCTTGCTTTTCGTAAAGCCACTTTGCAAGCATTTTTGGATGACTTTGAGCTTCTTTAAGGATTTGCAGCTTCTCTTTTTTTAAAACACTTAAAACCGAGTTACAGAAATCGTCATTTCTATCTTTCATCTTCTCAACGATTTCATGATAAGTATCCGATTTTTTTTTAGCTTTCTCGTCAAAGTTAATATTGGCTTCTGCCGCTTTTTTCTTCAGAAAAGTTAATTCAAC
>CAIMDR010000344.1 GCA_903839795.1 uncultured Methylococcaceae bacterium
CCGAACGAGAACGCCGGAAACGCCAACAAGCGCTAGGCTTGGGTGGTCTTATTCCGACCTGCGGCTGAAGCAAGCCCCCCCCCCCGACAAGCATCAGAATTATTTCTCTTCGTGTCTTCATGGTGAACTATTTTATAAATTATTGCTGCTCAATGCCTATAGCCAGTGCCAAACACTTCATCAATTCGCACGCGGCTGCCTGCATAGTGCCGCCAAAAGAAACCACTCCGTCTTCATGACCCAGCATCGTAAATAGCCCGGTCTGTTGCAAGCTGCCCGATTGAAATAACTGCTCAACTGCTTGTGCCATGGCAACGGTTCCATAAGGAATATCTGCGGAAACATGAGGTAAATTAAGCGTTGCCGTATTGCGCCATATTTCTGGACTATGGACATGAATCACCGCTTGTATATTACTATTTTGGGCATAAAGGCTTGCATGCGTCAGCGACTCAGAAGAGGGCTTACGTAGGCCGCACGATTGAAGTTGATTTTTTTGGGGGTCAGCGGCAACCACCAGGCAATAATGTTCCGGACTTAATTGCTCAAGATGCCCTGTTTGTGTACCACTAATAATAAATTGATTACTTTGCGTATTAAGCCGCTGGCTGATATTGCCAAAACCAAGATTATCGTATCTTTCCGGATCTTGCCCAATAAGGCCAAGACGAAAAACAAGCGTGCGCCACGCATTGATTTCCCTGAATGAAAAAGTTTCATTCAGGGGCTTTTGCGTATGCGCTAATTGATACTTTATAACCCCTTCTTGTTCTTTCATCTGGATCGGATTTTATATTGCAGCATGATTGAACCTAAAAACAGGACATTACCCCGGTAGCATGGGAAATATCGCGTAAGCACTCTTTTACAAAGAAAGGAACCCGTTACGCTATATCCGCCAAATTTCCTTTGGTTTCCAGCCATACTTTCCGGTCTTGTGAGCGTTTTTTGGCCAGCAATAAATCCAGTTGTCCGCTGGTATCGTCATTTTCAGTGATGGTTAATTGCACCAACCTTCGTGTGTCGGGGTTCATGGTAGTTTCCCGAAGCTGACTGGGATTCATTTCTCCCAAGCCTTTAAATCGTTGCACATTAATTTGCCCTTTTAGCTTTTCAGCTTTAATTCTGTCCAAAACACCTTGACGTTCGGCTTCATCCAGCGCATAAAACACGCGCTTACCCACATCAATTCGATACAAGGGTGGCATGGCGACAAACACGTGCCCTTCCCTAACCAGCGCATTAAAATGTTGATAAAATAACGCACAAATTAAGGTCGCAATGTGGTTACCATCAGAATCGGCATCCGCCAGAATACAGACTTTACCGTAGCGCAGGTTTTGTAAGTCACTGGAACCCGGCTCTATACCCAAAGCGACGGCAATATCATGCACTTCCTGAGATGCCATGACCTGACTGGACTCCACTTCCCACGTATTTAGAATCTTGCCGCGCAACGGCATAATGGCCTGAAAATCCCGCTCTCTTGCTTGTTTGGCTGAACCGCCGGCCGAGTCACCTTCCACCAAAAACAGTTCCGTTCTGGCGATGTCCTGCGCCGAACAATCCGCCAGTTTACCCGGCAAGGCAGGCCCTGAGGTGATTCTTTTGCGGATGATTTTTTTATTGGAGCGCAGCCTTTTTTGGGCGCTGGAAATAATAATTTCCGCTATTTTTTCACCTTCCGCCGGGTTCTGATTTAACCACAGACTAAAGCTGTCTTTTGCAACACCCGAGACAAATGCCACACATTCGCGTGAACTTAGCCGTTCTTTGGTTTGACCAGAAAACTGCGGATCTTCCAATTTAACGGACAGCACAAAATGGCAGTTTTCCCACACATCTTCCGGTGCTACCTTAACGCCACGCGGCAGAATATTACGGATATTGCAAAACTCACGCATGGCTTCAGTTAACCCTGCACGCAAGCCGTTAACATGAGTTCCACCTTGCGCAGTCGGCACCAGGTTAACGTAACTTTCGTTAAGTATTTCAGCCGGATTTTCCAGTGCCCAAACAATACCCCATTCCACGGCCTCATGGTTTGCCGCCATGTTGCCCATAAACGGCTGTTCCGGGCAAAACTCAATATCACCAATCCGATCCAGCAAATATTCTTTAAGGCCATTCTGGTAACACCAGACGTAATCTTCGTCGCTTTGCTCAACTTTTAACGTGATTTTTAAGCCCGGACATAACACCGCTTTGGCGCGTAAAACGTGCTTTAATTTGGTAACGGATATTTTATTGGAGTCAAAATACTTTTCATTCGGCCAAAACTTGACCGCTGTCCCGGTATTATTGCGACCAACGGTTCCGGTTTCGGTTAATTCAGTTTGTTTTTCGCCATCGGCATAGGTCATTCCATAGACTTTGCCATTTCGCTTGACTTCAATTTCAAGCTTTGCCGATAACGCATTAACCACGGATACCCCCACACCATGCAAACCACCGGAAAACTGGTAGTTTTTATTGGAAAATTTTCCACCGGCATGTAACTGGGTAAGAATGACCTCAACACCCGGAATACCTTGCTCCGGATGTATATCAACCGGCATGCCGCGACCATCATCACTGACCAAAACCGAACCGTCTTTATACAAAACGACATCGATAGCTTTGGCGTAACCTGCCATCGCTTCATCAACACTGTTATCAACCACTTCCTGTACCAAATGGTTGGGGCGGGTGGTATCCGTGTACATGCCGGGACGTTTTCGAACCGGCTCCAATCCGCTTAAAACTTCTATGGCGGCCGCATTATATTCGTTACTCATTATTCCTAAATACTCTTAATCCAATTTATCTACAAAGTTTTTCTACTGATAGAAGTCTGTTATTTTATCGATCCCATAAAACCTACACGCAGAATACAAACAGATTACACACCACAGAGAACACGAAATTTTTATTTGGTTGCTCTTCGTGTCTTCGTGGTGATTGTACTTATTTCTTTTTTAAAAATACCTTTGCCTCATTCCAGAAAGCATCAAGTTCCATCAATTCACAGTCCAATAAATCCCGGCCTGACGCTTCGACTTGCTGCTCGATATAATGAAATCGTTTAGAGAATTTTTTGGTACTTTCTTTAAGTGCAATTTCAGGGTTGACGTTTAAATGCCTCGCCAGGTTGACGGCGACCAGCAACAAATCACCAATTTCTTCCTGGATATGGGCTTGATCTCCGGACTCCCAAGCTTCTTTAACTTCTTGCAATTCTTCCAGCACTTTTTCAAAAACCGGCGGCACCTCAGGCCAATCGAAACCGTGCTGCGCCGCACGATCCTGAACTTTTTCGCACTCCATCAAGGCGGGAAGATTACCTGCCACCCCCGATAACACACTATGACGTACTAGCGTTTTGTTTTTTTCTTGGCGCTCGTCGGCTTTGGCTTGTTCCCAAGCCTGATGACGTTCGGCATCGGTTTTAAAAATCGCATCTGAAAAAACATGGGGATGCCGGCGAATCAATTTGTCACAGATACCGGCCGATACTTCTTCAAAACTAAACAAGCCGCGTTCTTTGGCAATTTGAGAATGGAAAACGACCTGTAGCAAAAGATCACCCAGCTCTGAACGCAGATCATCCAAATCATTACGTTCAATAGCATCAACTACTTCGTAAGCTTCTTCAATAAGATAAGGAATCAGACTGGTGAAGTCTTGCTTAAGATCCCAGGCACAACCGTCTTCCGGTTGACGCAAACGGGTCATAAGATCCAATAACTGTTGGGTATTTTTTAACATGAAAAGCCCGGCATCTTAAAATGAACAACCAAAGTTTTCGTGGTAACGTTGCTTAAATTCATCCATGTCCAAGGAATGATTTTGGGTACCGTGATGCTCAATTTTAATAGCGCCCATTAATGACGCAATTCTGCCGGTAGTGTCCCAATCCAAATCGTTCATCAAACCGTAAAGCAAGCCAGCACGATAAGCGTCACCGCATCCGGTAGGATCAAATAAGGCTTTAGGTTTTGCCGCAGGAATGCTAATGCACTCACCTTTCGTGTAAATTTTGGAACCTTTGCCACCCAGTGTGATAATCAAGGCTTCCAACCGTTCTGCCATTTGCTCTAATGTTAATCCGGTGCGTTCCTGCATTAACTCGGATTCATAATCGTTTAAGGTCATCCAGGTTGCCTGATCAATAAAGGTCAGCAATTCTGCGCCATTAAACATAGGCATGCCTTGACCGGGGTCAAAAATAAAGGGGATATCCAACTCTACAAACTGTTCGGCATGCAGTTGCATACCTTCTTTGCCGTCAGGCGATACGATGCCTATGCTGATATCTCTATCGGTGGGAACCGAATTGATATGCGAGAAACTCATGGCACCCGGATGGAACGCGGTAATCTGATTACCGTCCTCGTCAGTGGTGATATAAGCCTGTCCCGTGTAATTATTATCCATAATATAAATAAACTCACTGGATAAACTGTTCTGGCTCATCCATTGGCTGTAAGGTTCAAAATCATGCCCTACGACAGCCATAGCCAAAGCTTCTTCGCCCAGCAAATTCAAATTAAAAGCAATATTACCTGCACAACCGCCATATTCACGACGCATGACCGGTACTAAAAAAGATACATTCAGGATATGAACTTTTTCAGGCAAGATATGGTTTTTAAATTTATCATGAAACACCATAATAGTGTCATAAGCCATGGAACCGCATATTAATGCACTCATTAGTATTCCTCTTTAAAGTAAAATTAATGCCCAGGTAACGGCTGCCCAGACTATAGACATCATCACTGCCGCTGAACCGATATCTTTGGCTCTGCCGGATAATTCATGATGCTCAAAACCTACCCGGTCAACAACCGCTTCTACCGCTGAATTTAATAATTCAACCAGCATCACCAAAACAATGCTGCCGATTAACAGCAGTTTCTCAATGTTGGTTTGCCCCAACCAGATCGCCAGTGGTGTTGTTATTACAAACAAAACAACTTCTTGCCTAAAGGCTTCTTCATGCGTCCACGTTGCCTTAAACCCGGCAACAGAAAAGAAACATGCGTTAATGAGGCGTTTAAGGCCTTTTGCATTTGGATTTGCCATTGTGTTACTGATTATCCTTTCAAAAAAGTAAGTTGATTGTAAAAAATTTTACGCGGTGCGGTGTAACAATTTCATTGCTCGATAAGTAACTGGTAGGCATCAGCATCCAGCAACTGATCCAGTCCGGATAAATCATCGGCTTTGACACAAAAAATCCAGGTATTATAAGGATTATCATTAACTTGCTCGGGTTCATCTGCCAAAGCCGAATTAACAGCAACAATTTCTCCGGCAACCGGACTAAATAAATCCGATGCTGTTTTAACGGATTCAACCACAGCACATTGCTCTTGTGCTTTAACTTTACGCCCCACGTCAGGTAGCTCTATATAAACCAAATCGCCCAATTGTTCCTGGGCAAAATCGGTTATACCCACGCGAACGATATTGTCATCCTCCACACTCGCCCATTCATGCGACAGCGCATACTTTACATTTTTTGGTAAATCACTCATAGTTTAAGCCCTCAAAAATTAGTCCGGTATCAATTAAAGGTGCAAAGTACAAAGTTAACAGGTTATTTTTATTCCTTAACCTTGCACCTTTAACCTTTAACCTTTAACCTTTGGCCTTACATATTAACAAACATCTTTAAAATATGCCTGAGATACTGATCTACACAACCACTATTTGCCCTTACTGCGTGATGGCTAAACGCCTGCTCGATAAAAAAGGCGTCTCTTATACCGAGATTAACGTGGGCACCCAACCGGGTTTAAGAGAGGAAATGATGCGCAAAACCAAGCGCAGAACGGTACCTCAAATTTATATTGGTGACTTTCATGTTGGCGGCTTTGACGACTTATATGCGCTTGAGCAGCAAAAAAAACTGGATACTTTGCTGGGCGTAGCTTAAAGCAAGCAACCCAAAATCAAGCCATTCCCAAAGCAATGTGTCAATTAAGTTACACAAAGATGCCATTAAACCATTATAATTAACTTTTTTAAGAATAACATTTTACGTTACTTGCTACATTTATGAAAAAAAAGCCACTCAGTACGCCTAAAGCCAGCGCTTTAGATGTTAGTGCCCTTGAAAGCCAGGCCTTGTCAAAATTGAATGCAGGGCAATACAAAGAAGCCATTGAACTGTACAAAGCCCTATTAAAACAGTCCAATAAGGCGGAGTGGCGACAAGCATTAGCCCGATGTTACTTACAGAGAGCCTTGGGGTTTGCCACAAAAAGCATGATTAAAGAAGCGGTGGTTTTATGGGAAAATTATGCCCAATATGCCGAACCGCCTTATCAAGCTTTTGATCACTATGTCAGTTGGCTTTTGCAAACCAATAACATGGTAAAAGTTAAAACTTGTTTGGGGCAGTTATCAGCACAACAACTGGATGAACAATATCCTGACCTTGCCGGTTTATTGGGTTTGCTTATTATTACCGGAAAAATAACGTGCCAGGAACTATTGCCAACCGATTCGGTTTTCATGAAGCATTTGATTTTTGCACAAGACGCGTTGAGTGCTGACAAAAACAATAAGCTGGAAGACCTTGAACAGGCGCTACAAAAACTGCCGTTTCGTTCTGCTTTCCGTGATTTTCGCACGCTTATGAAAGCGGCTCTCTTGATAACCGAGTCAGTCGAACAAGCGCAAGCGCTGTTAGCCAAAATTCCTGCCGATTCACCCTATCAACAAGCAAGCAAATTACTATTGGCGATGACGCATCAAGGCACCACCTTGGTTAATGACTTGGCGCAATTTACCCCGTCACAAATCAAAGTGGTCGAAACGGCAAAAAACTTCAATAAAAAGCAAATCGAACTACTGAATATCGTCACCAAACAAAAAGACTGCTTGTCGGACAAGACAAAATTTAATTTAGCCCTTCAGTATAAAGCACTGGTGGGTGCCGATTTGACACAAAATTACTGCCGGGCCGCACTGTCAACCTATCCTGCCGGGAAACGTGACTATATCAAACATTTTCGCACACTGAATGATTTTGATGACTGGCGATTAAAAGCCCTTGCCTGTGAACACGATGGGGATTTTTATGGTTCCGAATATTATTGGAAGCATGGCATGGGTGCTCTAAATAAACAGGGACCTGAAGGCGCTTTTAAGATAGCGCTCATCATGAGACATATCGCCAAGCATCAGGAAACACCCGAAGAGGCCATTAACTGGCTAGTGGACAGCCTTGAGCATGACCCGGATGACCGTGATAGTTACGTACAAATTCTTCGCTATTATGAACGGCAAACGCAAGAAATTGATACTTACAAAGAATGGCTGGATAAAAGTATCAACAAGTTTCCAAACGATGTTGAATTATTAGCGTTGGCAATAAAAGCCGCCGTGCGCAACAAAGCGTTTAAAAAAGCGACAAACCATGCCCAGGACTTATTAAAAATTGATCCCGTTAACACGTTTGCCAAACAGGTTTTATTTACCAGTCACTTGGCACATGCCCGAAAATTAATTAAAACTAAAAAGTTTCATCTGGTTGAAAAAGAAATCCAACAGGCAGAAAAGATAACCTTAAGTAAACGTTATCAGATGCAGGCGCAGTTAATGCGGAGCTTTTTGGTGTTGCTTTCTGAAGATAAAAAAAGAGGCGAACAGCTCATTAAAGAAGCCCTGCAAAAATATAATGACGGCGTATTTAATGCGCATTTTTACGTCATGATGGAAGCACTGTTAATCAATTTTCCCATGGCACCCTTGTTAAAAATAGTACCGCCCTTGGCAAAAAACCAGGTATTGTCCCAGCAAGAAATTATTCAGCTGACGCAACAAATTCAACAATACGCGGATGCCGACACAGCTAACAAGGCACTATTGCATAAGGCACTGGAAAAAGTAAAAAGCGTTATTAAACAATCAATCAAACCGACTCTTGGCGAAGAG
>CAIMDR010000345.1 GCA_903839795.1 uncultured Methylococcaceae bacterium
CCCCAACCTTGGCAAGGTTGTGCTCTACCACTGAGCTATTCCCGCTTTGAATTTATTTGGCTATTATAAGGATTTTAAAAATCCTGTCAAACTTTATTTTTATTGAATGTCAATTGCCAAAGCCCATGCTTCGTTGCCTTTACATTCACCGTCTTCGATTCTGACTTTAGCATAGGTTTTTTGCTTACCATAAGCATCTGCAAATTCCAGTACGGAAACAGGAGTGCCTTGAGGAATATGTTGGCAAGCGCCAGATCTATCTTTTTCTTCGGTGTCGTCATAAGCCGCTATAGCGCCCGGTGTTGCTACCAAACGAACCGTTGCCGCTACGTCATAAGCATTGGCACTCTTCAATACATAGCGTTGACCTATAGCAAGATCTTTAAGCGCTGGCCCGGAGATAACCGGCTTGGCACTGTCATCACCGCCCATTGTCATCATCAAAACAAGCAGAATGGCTACTCCGCCAAGACTACCAAAAAATACTTTTGGATTGGATTCTTTTAAACTCAAGAAAGAAGACACCAGATTGCCGGCAGTGCCTGTTGCCGCCTCTACTGGTTGCGTAATATTTTCTTGTGGTTGAACATTTTCTTCTGGTTTGGCGTTTTCTTCATTACTCATTTCTCATCCTCACATTAGTGTAATTTTATTTATTATATTGATGAATCATTGCTTAACGTCTTATTAAGTCGAGTCAGACAACAGTAAGCCTAATTAATTGACCAATCCACAACTACTCAAAAGCAGGTTGAGCACTAACGTGTTCCTACTTAATGGGTAAACTTATCACGATCAAAAAAAATTTCAAGTGCTTTGTGACCATTGTCCAGCACATAAGCACTATACTTTAAGATTAAATGAAGTCGTAGTCTTTTTTGGCTGACAGCTGTTTTCTGTTTTCAACGGCATTAATATAGAGACCTTCGTTGATTAAGCGACATTATTTTCTGTAGCGCGACTTGAAAAATAAGGCGCGCACGGCACGCCCTACGAACTTAATTAATTCAGAGCTCTATACCGGTAAATTACCAGCAACCCAAGTCGACAGTTATCCCGTTTTTTAGTGCTGTTGGTTTGCGTAATAAAAAACGCCATCGACTTTTTAACCGCCGCCTTTTTTCACCATCATGCCTTTTGATGGATTATAGCCAATAATGGCGGCCGCCATAAAAACCAGAAACGCGACTAACGTATAAATAAAAGCGTGCTGATTAAATTGTCCATACAGAGCAAAACGGATTAATTCAACCGCTTGAGAAAACGGATTGTATTGCGCCAGCTTGCTAAGCAGTACGCTGGATTCTTTCATTTTCCATAGAGGATACAATGCGGTTGACATAAAAAACATCGGGAAAATGACAAAATTCATGACGCCGGCAAAATTTTCCAGTTGTTTTATGAAAGACGACAATAATAATCCCAGCGCCCCCAGCATTAATCCGGACAGCATCAAGGTTGGCAATACCCACAAATAGCCTTGCCACGGTGCATGAATATCATAAAACCAGGCAATGCCTAAAAACACATAGACCTGCAAGATGGATACGCCGGTGCCTGCCAGTAATTTACTGAGCAATAAAAACCAGCGAGGTAACGGACAGACCATTAGTATGCGCATACTGCCCATTTCCCGGTCATAAACCATGGATAAGGAGCTCTGCATCCCGTTAAAGAGCTGTATCATGCCAATCAGTCCGGGAGTAATATAAACTTCATATAGAATGTAGGTTTCGTAGGGCGGGGTAATGGCAAGCCCTAAGGCCGCTCTAAAGCCGGCGGCAAAAACAAACAACCAGACCAATGGCCGAACCAAGGCAGAAATAAAACGTTCCCGTTGGGTAACAAACCGCCATAACTCACGTCCGATAATGCCCCACATGGCTCGCCAGTAATGCATCATATTCATGCCTGGTCTCCTTGCGTCAAGTTGTAAAATGCATCTTTTACCAGGGTTGTATTGGTTATTTTTAAAACATCATCCACTGTGCCATTGGCTTTAATTTGGCCTTTATGCAGCACGATTAAATGATCGTCCGGATAAATTTCATCGATTAAATGACTCGCCCATAAAACCGCCAGTTTTTCATCGGCTGCCAATTGATGCACATAGTCAACAATGGCTAACCGGCTGGGTACATCCAAACCTACCGTCGGTTCATCCAGTAGCAACAAGGCCGGTTTATGCAGTAATGCTCTGGCAATTTCTACGCGCCGCCGATGACCGCCATTAAGTTGGCGAATTTTTTCAAAGCGCCGATCAAACATGTTTAAGCGTTCCAGTTCTTGTTGAATCCGTTGCATAGCTTCTTTACGTCCCAAGCCGTGCAAGGCGGTGTGATAACGTAAATTTTGCATGACGGTTAAATCCATATCCAGGGTGGTTTGCTGAAAAACTACGCCCAGCTTTGCCAAGGCTTGGCGAGTTTGCTGTTTAATATCAAAACCACATAATTCAATACGGCCTTCATGGGTGTCATACAAACGGGTAATCAATGAAAATAAAGTGCTCTTGCCTGCACCGTTAGGGCCCAAGAGCAAGGTGCATTCACCGGCGCGAATGTTAAAACTGACTTGATCCAGCGCCTTCTTGCCACTATAAGAGAAGCTTAACTTCTCGATGGATAATGCGATGGCTGGCTTCATGGTTTTGCCACAACGCCCCAGGGATAATTCCCCACACCCACCGATTTAGTTACGGTTTGAGTATCCAAATCAATAATGGAAATATCGTTACTGGTGCCGTTGGTGGTGTAGAGATGTTTTTGATCGGGAGAAAAAGCCAGATTCCACACACGTTGACCGACCAACAGCGTTTTTTCAACTTCATACGTTTTGGCATTAATTACCGCTACACGATTGGCAGGCCCCAAAGCCACGTAGCCTCTATTGCTGTCTTTATCAATGACCACGCCTACCGGCTGAATTTTATCGGCAGTTACGCCGGAAACCTCAAACTTGATGGTTTTGATGATTTGCTGGGTCTTGGCATCCAGAATCATTAAGGTGCCAGCCATTTCTGAAGTGACCCACAATTGCTGACTGTCTGCGGTAAAACCAACGGCTCGCGGACGCGGATCAACCAACGTATTTTCTACTATCGTGTTGGTTTTGGTATCAATCCAGTGCACCATATTCGTGGTTTCTGAGGCACTGATTAGCCATTTATTATCGGGGCTAACGGTAATGCCTTCGGGTTCCACGCCGACCTTGATTTGCTTGATGACTTTCTTTTTGGCAATATCAATCACCGTCACCAAGCTATCATCTTCGTTTGATACGTAAATTTTGTCACCGTCAGGATTTAACGCAAAAGTCTCAGGGTCTTTGCCAGACGGTAACTTTCCGACTTCTTTTAGAGTTTCGGCATCAATTATTTTTATCGTATTGTCGTCACTGGTGGCGATGTACAAAAATTTATTGTCCGGGCTGATAGCAATACCTCGGGGGCGCTGACCTATTGGCACCGTTTTGATTAGCTTGCCGGTTATCGGATCAACCACCGCCAGTGCATTATCTTTTTCCAACGTGACAAAAACGCTTTCAGCGTGAACGACGCCTGCCAATGCCAGCGTTAAAAACAAACCCAAGCCCTTTTTTTTCAATATCATTTATTTATCCCACTTACATTGTGATTCAGGTTGATCATAACCCAAGGTATCCAGTTCGGTTTTTGGATGCAAAAAGCCTTCAATGGGCGCGACAGCAACCAATGAACGAGGCGCTGCCAGCAAAACAGGTTGCCGCAATTGGCCGTCCCACGAGCGAAAAGACAACGGATTGCCGGTATAGCCATTTAAGGCAAAGGCATCACTTAGCATATACTCTTTAACGGGGTTTAGGTCATTGGTTTTGGTGCGTGTAGCGGCTTCACCAAGCGCTCTAACAGCCAAATAAGCCGCATAATCTTGCTCTTCCATCCAGCGCCCTGCTTTTTCTTTAAAGCGGTTTTGAATTTGCACCGCACCCCATTGTTCATGCGTCTTGTGCCAAGGTGTAGCAATCAGTCCCTGAGTGCCGATTACAGGCCTTGGAGTCCAGGTGCGATAATCCAGATATTCTCCAAACTGACCTTGTTCATCCGCCACCACCAAGACATCGTAATCCTCATCGGTTTGGGTAAATACGGCGACATCCGATTGTGCCGTGCGCCTGGCATCGTAGGTATGTTCCCAGGTTTTTTCTGTCACTATATTCATGCCAAAACGCTTGGCAGATCGCTTGATGGCATCGGCAAACAACCGGTCTTCCTGAGTCGGGCCAATGATTAGAAACCATTTAGTCCAGCGTTTTTTCATCATATATTGCGCCAAGGCATCAGCACGCATGGCGCGGCTGGGCAACAAGTGCAAAACATGACGGCGGCATTGCCCGTTGCGCAACGCATCATCCACCGTTGCCACATCAAATAACAGCATTTGTTTGGCAGTCGGCAAATCAGCGAGTTGGTTTAATTGCGCCGCAGGTAAATTAACCACCACATACTGAAATTTATTGGCCAGCTCTTTATTAAAGGTTTCAATAACGTTGCCGTCTAACGGCACCATAAACTTTTTTAAATGATAGTGCTGCCCGGTAAATTCCCCGGTGGTATTGTCATCATCAATGCCCAGTTCAGCACCGAAAGCACCCTTGTCTTTAATAAAAACATCCAGATTGGATAACGGAGCCGGTACGTTTTGCTCTTGTGTTAAATAAGCAATATCAATGGCTTGTTTAGCTTTTTCAGCCACAGCGCCAGTGCTGATTAATGGCATAAGTAACAGCATATTTACCATTATTCGAAAGCCTAAATTAATTGATTGCATCATTTCCTTGGAATAAAAGTTCATTTTTTCTAATTTTAACGGATTCAAAAACTTTTTTTTAGATTTCGTAAAAGGTTACAACAAGGGGGCGTTGAACTAACGCTTGAAACTTGGGATTAATTCCCTCAAACTTCAGTAATCCCTACGCTTCCCAATCTACTCATGGAATTAACAGGCTAACCTAAAATGACACACAGCACGCTAAGCGCAATAACTCTCTATCCCGTAAAATCATTGGCAGGTATAACGGTAAATCGCTGGCCGGTAACTAAAACAGGGCTTTTGTATGACAGAAAATGGATGCTTATTGACGAGGCAGCGCAATTTTTAAGCCAGCGAAAGCTACCGAAAATGGCTTTAATCAAAACTGCGCTAACCGATACTCATTTAATCCTGTCCGCACCCGGCATGGAAAATCTGTTATTAACGTTAACGCCGACGGGTGGCGCTATTATTAACAGCACAATATGGCATGATCAGTGTGATGCACGTAGCGTATCACGGGAAGCGGATCAATGGCTGAGCCGGTTTTTAAAGCAGGATTGTCGACTGGTTTATCAGCCCGATGAGATGGTTCGGCAAGTTGATCCTAATTATGCCAACCAAACTGACACTGTGGCCTTTGCTGACGGCTTTCCGTTTTTGATAATTTCAGAAAACTCATTGGCTTCATTAAATCAGGCAATGCAACTAAATTTACCGATGACCCGCTTTAGACCCAATCTGGTTATTTCCGGTTGCCCCGGTTATGCCGAAGACAGTTGGAGAGAAATCAGCATAGGCGCTATTGATTTCAGGTTAACCAAGCCGTGTTCCCGCTGCTCGGTTCCGGCCATCGATCCAGAAACCGCAGAAACCGGCAAAGAGCCGCTGACAACGCTCAGTCGTATCAGAAAATGGAAAAATAAAATCTACTTCGGACAAAACGCCCTGCACAATCAGAGCGGCTTATTAAGTATCGGTGATATCGTTCAGGTTAAAGTGACTGGAACAAAACAACCGCCAATTTAATTTAAGGAAAGTTTTATCTTCGTGGTGCTAATTATTAAAGTCCTTTAATCAAGGGATTTAATGATTTTTTCAGTGAGAGATTCTACACCTTTTACGATTATTTTTTTCTCGCCGCCTTTAACTTCGTAAAGGTATTCACCCGCCAGAGCTTCTTTTTTGACATCGACCAGATGCGTCATGAGATAAAAAAATAAAAAACTGGGCTTGTGCAGTCTTCCGACGATCACATAATCCGCATTAAATTGTTTGCCCAGTTGAGCCACAACGTCCGGATGATCAAAAAGATAACCTGTCCCGGCAGTCGCTAATTGCTGGGCATCCGGATTGATGAACACTATGTCGTAACCTGATTTTTTAAGTTCGTTTTCCATTAGCGGCTTAATGGACGCCGTGCGGATTATTTCTGCCGGTATGCGCGGGGCAAGTGTCATGTCTTTTAGCTCAAAATCCAGAACCGCTATGCGGGGATTTGCAGATACATCAGTAAATGCGAAGCACATTAACAGAGCGAAAAACAAGGGGGGCAATTTAACGATCTTATTCTTTTTCATAAGTTATAATCCTGATAAAGTAAGACACAAAAGTTGTAAGTCAACCGACTGATAGTCGCTATCTAAAGCTGGCCTTGTGATTGTCACATATAAGACAGCATAACGCTTTAGGAGAGCAAGTAAAGATTGTTTATGTTTACTTTGAATGTAATTATTCAGTCCTCCTCTTTGATAAAGAGGGGTTAGGTGAGATTTTATTAGATAAATCCCCCTCTGCCCCCTCGCTTTACTCTCCCCTTTTTCAAAGGGGGAGGTGAATACTTACCTTTGAATAAGTACCTCCACTTTAAAAAAGGGGAGAGTTAAACAGTTTCTGCTGAACAGCTAAAACATAATTAACGTAAAAGGAAAATCAATGCATCACGAAACCCACCGCACTCATCGTATAGGCTGGCTACGCGCCGCTGTTTTAGGCGCAAATGA
>CAIMDR010000346.1 GCA_903839795.1 uncultured Methylococcaceae bacterium
ATTAAAGATATTAATTCACCACGAAGACACGAAGAACACGAAGAAAAACCAAAGCAAAATCTTCGTGTCTTCGTGGTGAAATGTCTTAAGTTGATTTCTATGGGGCTAATACGACTTTCACCAACGAACTTTTCCAGACGTTTCCAAGGACAAGAATGGACAGTCTTCAAAACAATTTACAATACTTTTTGAGTGCATTAAATACCGATAATTTTTCCAGCGTTGTTAACTTTTCAGCAGAGCGTTTTTTATCGTTACTGGCTACCGGCAATATTACCGAATTATCAGCGACAGCTGCGACCAGTTTTGCCCTGATTGCAGCGGCGGAAATTGGCGATAAAAGCCAACTGGTTTGCATGACTTTAGCATCCAGGCACAGAGCTATGCCGGTTTTGCTGGGCGCTATTGCGGCTTTTGCCTTTTTAAATACCCTGGCCGTTGTTTTTGGTGTTGCCATTGCCAGTTGGTTACCGGACTACATCGTAGCGGCCACGGTGGCTTTTTTGTTTGCCGCCTTTGGGATTCATTCTTTACGCTTGCAAGAAGAAGATGACGATGAGGCCGTTAAGGAAAAAAGCGGTCATGGTATTTTCTTCACCACTTTTTTATTGATTACCGTGGCTGAATTTGGTGACAAAACCCAACTGGCTGTTGTTGCCTTAAGCAGCACGGCCGCACCACTGGCAGTATGGTTGGGCTCTACAACTGCACTGGCATCAATATCAGCTCTGGGTATTATTGCCGGACGCACTCTATTAAAAAAAGTGTCTTTAGTCTTGTTGCATAAAATTAGCGGAACCATTTTTCTGGTGTTATCGGCGCTTGCCATTTATCGGGCTTATACCAGCTACACAGGCGTTGTTGCTTAAGTACCAGAAACGGCGTAGGCCGGAATAAGTCTTTTTGAGCGCAAGCGAGTTGAGCGTTTCCGGCGCTCTGTACGATGATATGCCGGAAACGCCACCGCACGCTACGCCCTTCGATACGCTCAGGACAGGCTTGGGTGGTCTTATTTCGGCCTACGCCAATTGCTTGCTATAGCGCACTTACTAGAATCAAGAATTAAAAAATTGAAGATTGAGTTTTAGGCTTAAGGACTGGTAATAAATCGCAATAACGCTCTAATCCGGCCGGTTTATTAGTGAGGCTATTAATGAATGCCGTCTTATGAATTGACCTGCATCATCAGGAACGTATAGAATTGGCAACTTATTTGAGTGCGTTTGGGTAATATTCGACAACACTCGATAAAGACGGGTTTATCAGCTCGATCGATAGACCCAAAACGTTGGATTTCATAGAACCGCCTCAATGTGAAATCCGGCTATCTATAATGTGAGGTGAATTTTTTTGAGATATATATTATGGATAAACTAAAAGCACTCTCTTTTGACTCATTGACCGCACTCTCATTAAGTATTGGCGGCCTGGCCGGTGTTGCAACATTTTTGGCAGTAGGGCCTTTGAGCGGATTCTTTTTTATCTGGGCCGCAACTATCGCATGGGCTGCCTACTTTTTTCTGGGTGCGACTAAAGAAGCGTTGATAAACACTATTGTATGTGGAATTTTCGGTGTATTTATGGCCTGGTTCACCGCTATTTTACTCACCAACATTCCATCAACAGCCCTTCTTGGCTTTCCTTTTATGGCTGCTGTTACCGTTGCTATTGCTGTGGTAGTGATGTGTCTTGCTGCCAATATCCCACAACTCGCTACAATCCCTGCCAGCGTTTTGGGTTATTCATCAACATTTGCTTATTTGTTGCAAACACCTGACAAATTAAATCAAGAGGTTCTGCTGAGTATTTCTCTGAGCAACCCTTTGCTGGTAATCTCTATCTCCATCGTTGTTGGTGCTTTTTTTGGTCAATGGTCAGGACAATTGAGTGCAAAACTAACCAAGTAAACTGATTAAACAAGAAACGTGCATAAATAGTATGCACGTTTCTTACTGTTCCGATTAATTCACCACGAAGACACGAAGAACACGAAGAAAGAAAAAATCATCTGTAAACGGGTTCGTTTTTTGATGTTATAGATTTTCAGATAAATAATTTTCGATGCTAACGGATACCATCTCTTTAAGGGATGGTATCCGTGTGAACTAAATATTCATGTAATGGGAATTTAATTTCTGAAAGACTATATGTTTGTTTGAGGTCAGGACAGG
>CAIMDR010000347.1 GCA_903839795.1 uncultured Methylococcaceae bacterium
AACCGGCTTTTCGATAGGCGGTTTTACTCCGGGTATTTCTTGTGGGATAGCAGAGGTTAATGCAGTTGCATTGTAATTATTCAGACCCCAACGTCAAAAACCTACAAAGTTGGTTAAAAAAGCGCTATATTATTCCCCATGAGATTAAGCGACCACGATCTACTGCAACTGACTGAAGAAGAATTACTGGAATTGCCAGAGGAAGTTCTGCGTCGATTATCCGTCAAACTACTCTACGACTTAAAAGAAGCGAGGGAGCGGTTGAAACAAACATCGCGGAATAGTTCACGGCCACCCAGTAGTGACCTGCCGTGGGATAAGACGAATACCTGCGAAGAAGGTCAGGAGCAACAACAAGGGCAGGATGAATTTTCTGGCGAAGATGATCAAACGCTGGACACCGAAGACGCATCGAAAACCGGATCTGAGGAAAAAACACCTGCCGAGGTGGACGAAGCACAACCCACCAAGAAGCCGGAAGCTGCCACAAACGAGACACGCAAAGCTGGCAAACAACTGGGGGCACCCGGCTACGGGCGGGAGCAAAAAATAGCGATAACTGCCGAAGAACACCACTATCCGGAAAATTGTGTACGCTGTGACCGCGAATTAATGCCAGATACCGCGAAAGCCTATACCGCCTTTGAAACAATTGATTTGGAGTGGGCAGACCTGAACAAGCCCGGTATCCATTTGACCAATACCAAACACACCTATTACGAAACGGTCTGCACCTGTGGGCATTGCACACAACAAGCCCCACATAGACAGGTATCACATCACTTAACGCCGACCCTCTTTTTGTCGGAATGGCGTCTTGTCGGCCCGGGGCTTGCGGCACTGATTGTTTGCCTGGCTTACCGAATGCGCCTGTCACGGGAGCGGACACAGGAATTCCTGATTGACTGGCTGGGCTTGGCGATCAGTATCGGCACTATTCACGCCACCTTGCATGAAAGTGGAGCGGCGGTATTGCCCGTTGAAGACGAATTGGTGGAAGCGGTACAAAACAGTGGTTTGCTGCATGTCGACGAAACGTCCTGGCGAGAACTGAACGCGCTACTTTGGTATGGGTATTCTGCGGTCAAGGTGTGGTCGCTTACTGGATCGCTGATCGCGGCTCAGAACTACTGAAAAATGTATTAGGCAGCCGTTTTCAAGGCTGGTTGATGAGTGACGGTTGGCAAGTTTACCGTTATTACCTCAAGCGCCTTCGTTGTTGGGCCCACCTGACACGTAAGGCCGACGGGTTAAAAGACAGTCTGGACATGACGGCACGCTTATTTGGCGAACAGACGAGCTTGCTGCTGGACACGCTGATTAATGCGGTCTATGCGGCTCGGGAAAGGCCGCCTGACCAGGCACTATCGATCACTTATCAAGGCGCTTTGTCAGATTATCGGAGCGCCTGTGAAGCAATGGGTGCGTCGGCGATGCATACCAAGGCACGCGCATTGGCCAGAGAAATGCTCAATGACTGGGAGGCTATTTTTCAGGTATTGGCACATCCTCATTTACCGATGACCAACAACGAAGCTGAACAGGCATTACGTCATTGGGTAATTTTAAGAAGCATTTGTCATGGCACACGCACGGAAGATGGCTCGAGAATTTTGGCGATTCTGATCAGCGTCATTGAAACATGCCGTGTTCGTCAGCAGTCGCCGTGGATTTATTTGGCAGCGGTAATTCGTCAACGGCGGGCGGGATTTTCTGTACCGAGGCTTCCTTTAGCTAAGGGGTCTGAATGATTACCTTTTGTGCAGTCGAAACTGGGTGTCCATGTTACTTGCTGTAAATCCTGGGTTTTTTCGGTACTTGGCTCTGTTACCTGTTCAGTGGCAGAAGTTGAAGGAGCAATAATTTGTTTTTCAATTGGTTCCATTGTTGAGGCTATGATAGGTTGTTCTTTTGATTCTGGTGTAGGTTGGATTTCGGTCGGTTTAGTAGATATGTCTTTTTCAGCCCTGACATTTTCTATACTTTGTGCAATCCATGAACTTACATTAAATAAATCAGCACGATTAATTCCGCCAACAGCAACTATGTGTTGGTTTTCATCGTCAAGTTGAGACTCGTATGTTATAGGTAGTACGTAACTGTTTCCTGCTTTTAGTTTTGCTTCGCAGTTATATTTTTTGATTTTCTCGTCGAATGCGGCAGCTCTAGGCAATTCGATTTTCATATTTTCTTTGATTTCTTCTTTACTTAATTTTTCGCTGCCACCGATCTGATCTAAGATTATTTTTCTTATGAGTGAGATCGTTTCATCATCTGAGCATTTGGGCGTTTCTTTTGCACATGCCGTAAGGGAAACTGCTATTACAGCTGCTATGAATACTGCTGAAACTTTGCCTATCATGTTCTATTCCTTTGCGTAATGATGAAAAATTTGATTGCTTAATAATTTATTATTTTGACCTGATTACCAGACAACTTGTGATGGTAAGTAGCCTCTATTTTTGTCTTTTATTTTTCATTTTACCTTACTTTCCAAAGAAAAAACGTGAATAGAACGCCCTACCCGACCGGAAATCAAATTCAGTTTAACAGCACTTTTGCCAGCTCAATAATCTCATTTTCATCAATCTCATTAATTGAATAATCCTGTTTATTCAGTTTAAACGGATTGACAATGGAGGCCGATTTAACGACTTTGTTGATGTCGGTCTGGTAAACACGGCTAACCGGTGTCGGGCCAAAAAGGGTGATTGAGGGTTTGTTTAATCCCCAGGCAAGATGGGTCGGGCCGGTATCATTGCCAATCAACAAATCGGAGTGGGCAATCAGCGCTTTTAAGCTGTTTAAATCCAGTCGGGGCATGACTTGTAGCGTGCCGGATTGCGCGGCCATCCAGTCGGCTTTTTCTCGCTCTTGCTCACTGCCCCAAACGACCAAACAGTTTTGCTGTAACGCCTGTGCTATTTTTACAAACTTGTCTGCCGGATAGTTTCTGCTGTCCCAGGTTGAGCCGATCACCAGAACAATATTTTTCTGATTATTTTGTAAAAAAGGGTAAATTTGCGGATCTTCATTAGCAAAAAACAGGAACGGTTTTTTATTAAGTATTTGCTCAGTGGTTATATCGATGCCTAACGGACTGGATAAAACCAGCGCATTTCTATCAATGGTATTGTCGTCAAACGCACTAGCCACTTTGACATCATAAAACCAGGAGGCGGCTTTTTCGCGGATTGAATCCGCATCAAACCCGGCGAGACGCTTGCCAAGCAATCTGGCGATAAGCGCCGATTTAATCAGTCCTTGCGCATCAATAACCAGGTCATAGTTATTTAAGGCAAAGTTGCGAATGACTTTAATCTGCTGAAAAATACCGGCCTTATTGGTTTTTAATGCTTTCAGGTTGACCGTTAAGATATTGTTGATATCCGGATTATTTTTTAAAACGTCAGCAAAACGTTCTTCAACAATCCAGTCAATTTGAATAGCCGGAAAAGAGGCTTTAATAAACTGAAGCGCAACCATGGCATGAACAATATCACCCAAAGCCGAGAGCTTAACGATGGCGATTTTCAAAAATTAACCTTACGTTTGTTAAATAACATCAAGCACTTGTTCCGGTTTTATCTCCGTCAAACAGCGGGTATGACCCAAGGGACATTCACGTTTAAAACAGGGGGAGCAATCCAGTTGTAAAGAAATGACGTGAGCCTTGGCATTAAGTGGCGGCGTAAAAGCGGGATCGGATGAGCCATAAAGCGCGATGATTTTTTTGTCCAAGGCGGCTGCAACATGCATCAAACCTGAATCATTGGTCACTACGGCATTAACCAGTGACAATAAATCAACCGCTTCAGCCAAGGAAGTTCGGCCCGTAAAATCAACACAACCTCCGGAAACTTCGCTATTAATTTGTTCAGCGACCGCTTTATCCTTATCAGAACCGAATAGCCAGACCTGCCAATCGTCCGCAATTTTATCTCGCGCCACTTGTGCATAATGGCTGGCCGGCCAGCGTTTTGCCTCGCCATATTCTGCGCCCGGACATAAGGCCAATATCTTTGTTGATGACTGGTAGGTTGGGTTAGCGGTTTGTCGGGTTACGCTATCGCTAACCCGACCTACAAAATGACTGCTTAATTTGAATTTTTCAATAACCGCCTGTTGCTGATGACGATTAATGACGAGAGCGGGAATCGGATACTCAGGCGGTAACTGTGCGGTGCCAGGCAAGCCCAAGGCGACAAAGCACTGGACGGTCATGGTCAGCAAGTTTTTATCCAGCTTTCTGGCATCGTTAAGCAAGCCCCAGCGACATTCACCGATATAACCGGTACGAACAGGAATATCGGCAAAATAAGGAATTAATGCCGATTTCCAGGAATTTGGCAAGACGATTGCCTGATCGTAAGCTTCTGATCGTAATTTTCTGCCCAGCCTAATTCTGTCCGACAAGCCAAACTGACCATGCCCTAAAGGCATGGCAACAGCTTTTGCAACTTGCGGCATTCTTTCCAGCAAAGCCAATGACCATGACGGTGCCAGGACATCAATTTGACAATCTGGTTGGGCATTTTTTAGCGTGATAAAAAGGCTTTGCGCCATCACAATCTCGCCTACCCAGGACGGGCCGACGACCAGAATGCGGGGTGATTTCAACGTCTTAATCCTGAAAAAATCATTTTGTCCACGAAAAGCACGAAAAGCACATGACGCGTGACGGGGTTTTGACGCGTGACGGGGTTTGCAACCCCGTTACGCGTCACTTCATACTTTGAATGAAAATTTACCATGTTTTTGAATTTTTTCGTGCTGTTAGTGCTTTTCGTGGACAAAATGATTTTTTCAGGATTAAGACGTTGAAATCACCCCGCAT
>CAIMDR010000348.1 GCA_903839795.1 uncultured Methylococcaceae bacterium
TTTAGGCCGTTCAAGCATGGCTTCTTGAAGATCAATTTCGGTTATTTGTTCTGTATCAGCCCAAATTGATGCTCTTAATAAAGTGCTGTGCAGTTGTCGAATATTACCTGGCCAAGGGTGATTTAATATAAGATTTTTTGCTTTAACAGATAGCTTTTTATTCGTGTAACCCGGCTGACTGGTAGCCTCTTGATTGATTTTAGCCATTAAATAGTCAGCCAAGAACGCAATATCACCATTTCTTTCACGCAACGGCGGCAAGGTAATAATACCGACAGCAACTCGATAAAAAAGATCTTCCCGAAAATTGCCGTTGTTAATTTCAGCCGAAAGATTGCGATTGGTTGCGGCAATAATGCGAACATCTACTTTTATTGAATAACTATCGCCTACTTTATTCAGTTCACCTGATTGCAGTACGCGCAGCAAACGAACCTGTGCATCAGCGGGTAACTCGCCAAATTCATCCAGAAATAAGGTGCCGTTATTAGCCGCTTCAAAATAGCCGACCTTGTTATTAAGCGCACCTGTAAAGGCACCTTTAACATGACCAAACAATTCTGAATCAATCAGTTCTCTGGGTATAGCGCCACAATTAACGGCAATAAAGGACTTGCCTTGTCTTAAACTGGTGTTATGAATGGCTTTGGCAAGCAGCTCTTTTCCCGTTCCGGATTCGCCCATGATTAATACCGGTATATCTCTAACAGCAATTTTTTAGGCTTTTGTTAGCAGTCTTTTTATCTCTGTGTTTTGAGTGATGATATCGGAAAATGCAGCGGCCAACGGCGCTTCTGAATAGAGCAGTTGGTTTAGTTTTTTGTCGGCATTTTTAACTAACCGGGGCACATACTCCGCAGAAATATCAAACGGAATATCGACGAACTCCCCGCCTCTCTCCTTGGTAGATTGTATAAAGCGCGTGTTATATCGGGTCTTGCCCAAAAGGATTGAAACGGCTGTCATTGAAGGCGTTCCGGGTGAAAGATGAATGCTGATATCCAAGCCATGATTTTGTGCCGTCAGCTTTTCCAAGCAACCCTCCAGCACACGGTGGATATCGCCAAAATCAATGGGAGAGCGTAGCGTACATGGATTAAGAACGACTTTTATAGCCGTATAATGAGAAAGCCACTTTATGTAAGCGTCTACTTTGGTGGGTTCCTGATCGTATAATAAATGCAACTCATCAAACGCAAGTGTTTTTAATGCGCCAAGAATAGGGCCATCGGCAATGAATTCATCTTGTTGAACAGGAAATTGACCTGCTGCTTTGAGATCAGCAATCCCGACCCATGAAACTAGTAGCGTCTTACTCATTTTCAAACATTTTTGTGATAATTAATTAATGTGACACACAATAA
Organism: uncultured Methylococcaceae bacterium; assembly: GCA_903839795.1. Taxonomy (GTDB): domain Bacteria; phylum Pseudomonadota; class Gammaproteobacteria; order Methylococcales; family Methylomonadaceae; genus Methylobacter_C. The sequence continues at coordinate 1,365 of CAIMDR010000348.1, forward strand.
CAGTTTACAAAAATAGAGCGATAAATTTTTAATTTGAATAAATTTAGTCACACTTTTTAAAAAAGACGATTTGTGCATGGATGCCGGAGCCATTGCTTCTTAATGACTTGATAGCTTTATGAATTCAATAATTTTTTCTTGTATCGCTTTATTTAAGCAATTTTCACAAAAGCAATCCTGCTGAGCATCAATGGGCATAATGGCAGGCTTGCTTCAATTTTCAAGAATTGAACCATCGACACTTTGAGTCGATATTTGTAGACGCGACGCAACCCATCAACTTTTCACTGGGATGAACAATTAATGCAAGCAACATTTTTTATACTTTTTGCCGCTGCCGCAAGGACATGGATCATTTCTACCCACTTTTGACGGGTTGGGATTTTCAAATGCCGGGGCAAGATTTTGCTTTTGATTAGCGTCCGGGTGAAAACAAGCCCACCATTCCATTTCAGTAATGACATCATTGATTAACCGGCATTGACGATTCTCTTTTAATCTAGCCAAGGCTTTGTCTTTATCAATTTCCAGGTAGCTATCAAGATAATCCTTACTAATAACATCCTCATTTACAAGCGCTTGGTCAAAGCAAGCAACCAGTTGATCATAGAGTTCTTTAGGATGTATATCGCAGCAATTACACGCCACGCTAGCAACAAAAAAAGGATCTTCTTCCTGCTCAAGACAATGATCAAGTAGCGTTTGAAGATAACTGACCAAGTCCCGGCGTGAAATCTGCTCATTATTATAGAGAACCACCAAAGAACCTAATGCCGCACTACGCACATATTCATTAATACTTTGATCTTCGATCAGTTGCTTTATTAAGCCAAGATCACCATTGCAAACTGAAGCCAAAATACGACTCAAATCCTCTGTAACCAAA
>CAIMDR010000349.1 GCA_903839795.1 uncultured Methylococcaceae bacterium
TCGAAAAGCCTTATTCCGGCCTACGCCTTTAAAATTTTTCGTCTTTCGTGTTTTTCGTGGACAAAATGTTTTTTCTAGAATGCAGGATGCCCGATAAAATCTATCATTTTATAACCGGTGCGACAGACTCTCCATTTCCACTCGCAAAAATTGACTGATCTGACAAGTCTTCAGGATTCCGAAGCATTCCCAGCAAAATAGAGTCATGGCCATAAATATCCGGGTAAAATACCAGATTATTATTTTGATCGAAGAAAGACGTAATATAAAAAAACAGCACCGGTATTGATTTTTTCAAAATAACGCGTTGTGTTTTAGGATTATTCAGTGCTTGCTGTATAGTGTCCTTGCTCCATTGATTTTTAAGGGCAAATTCAGCCAAACCTTCAGGATTTGCAACCCGCACACAGCCATGACTAAAATCTCTTCGTGATTTGCTAAACAGGGTTTGAGAGGGAGTATCATGTAAATAAACATCTTCCTTGTTAGGGAAAATAAATTTAACCCTGCCCAGCGCATTCTTTTTGCCCGGACGTTGCCTGACTCTTAACGTGCCTTGCTTAAGGCTCTCAATGGATGAACCCGTAAAAGCGACCGCCTTAGTCTCATTGCCAAAAGTAGTAACCAACTCCATATTTTCACCGGCCAAATAATTGGAATTGCGTATTAACTTAGGCAGTATTTCATTTTTTACAATAGTGTAAGGCACATTCCAATAAGGCATAAAATCAAGAAAACGCATTTCTGCCATCAGCACGGGAGTTTCGTTTTTAAGCGCCTTACCCACCACCACTCTCATGCTTGCAATCTCGGCATTAAACTGATCTATGTCATCAAATGCCCATAATTGAAAAGCCGGAATATTAACAATAATATAAGGCCCCGGATTAAACTCAGGTAACCACCGTAACCGCTCCATGGCCAGTTCAATTTGCGTCACTCTTTCACTTAAGGGGATATTTATGGCCGCAACCGTTCCCTTGCCAATCACCCCGTCTGCGTTTATGCCATGCCGAAGCTGGAATTTTTTCACACCGGCCACAACTTTTCCGGTGTAATGCATTGATTTGCTTGCGCTACTACTCGCTTCTACCGGCATATCCCCTACCGACTCTAAAAATCGCTGTAGCTCATCAGTTTGGCGAAGATTGTCACCCGGCTTTATGGAATTTTCAGAATGCAGTTGAAAAACTGTCGATTTTTGCGCAAGCAGGCGATAAGTTGTTAATGCTGACTTTAGCTTTTGATACTGTTGTAATTTAGGCTCTACCAATAACGGTAATTGCTTAATAGTGCCATTGACCAAGCTGTCTTTAATCAACATTGGCAAATCCATCAGCTTTTTTTCCCTTAACTTCAGCTTATAATTTAACCCCTGTGGATTTACTCGTCCATAATGTAAGTCATGAAGAAAACGTAACAAAGACAAGCTGATAGCCGTATCATAGAACGCCAATTGCTGGTAATTATCGGCTGCCAACGTTAAGGCCGCAGGCAATTTTTGCCGTAAGGTCTGGGTGTCATAGTTTGTTGCATTTAAACCGTTGATCGAAGCACTATCCAATAAATCAAGGACTTCAAGAATATTTTTTTCAGCACCTGCATTGCCTAGCCATAACAACTGGTCACCGGCAATTTTATAAAGCGCTTCCAGATCTTTGGTACGGTTAATAAAGTTGGACAACATCAGATAAGGATGCTGCCCTGTCGTAATGATGGCGTTAATTTCAGTTGCTACACTTTTGTTTTCGCTACCGACAACCTCGGCAGGCACTGTTTCTGATCCAGGTTTTTGATTGATATTTTCTTCAGTAACCGCACCCGTTATTTGATTGCTTATGCTTTCAGCCGCTACGGATTGGCTTGATAAGCCCAGCAAAAAAATCACCAACACACCAGTCAAAGTAATAGCAGCGGACTTTTTTAAACAGGCTTGTTGTTCATTGTCCCCTAGCTGTTTTTTTAAATTAATTTTTTGCACAAAAAATAATTTTCTCCAATCAAACATTCTTAACCCATTTACCAATATACTTACCTGCATACAACTTATGTCCATCATAAAATAATCAGTTTTTAACCTAACCGCCGCCTAATACGACAATACTACCACCCGCAGCCTGTTTTGATAGCAATAAACAACGAATAGTTATCCAGAAAAACTTTGCTCACCAACGCACTTCCAGAGCAAAAATGTCCACGATGTAAACTGGACAAAACTTATCAAAAAACACTATCCTGACTCAACCCCGTAAGGTCTTGTTTGATCCTTTACGTAGAAAAATTTTCCATTTTACACTACCTTATCAAGGATAAGCAGATGGCAAAAAAAACCTTAATACCCAACGAAAGTCCTTTTCCCTCAGCAAAACAGGATGCTGCCAGTGTCTCTTATGATTACGGCACACCACAAAGTCATTCGCCGTCTTATCGACTGGCTTATGATGACTTTGATTTTATCATGCGTGATGAACTACGCCCCGTCCGCCTGCAACTTGAACTGCTTAAACCTGAATTGGTTCAATTAGAGCAAAACATTCAATCTACAGTAGTTATTTTTGGCAGTGCAAGGGTTTATGATAATGAAGCGGCACTTCAAGCACTCCATAAGGCCGAACATAACCTTGATACAAATCCAAGTAACCCTGACCTTGAAAATGAGGTAGCCATTGCCTGCCGCATGTTAAATAAAAGCCGTTATTACGATGAAGCCCGTAAACTGGCAACCTTGATAACAGTGGGTGAAAGAAACCTTAATCAACCATTAACCGTAGTAACCGGAGGCGGCCCGGTATTATGGAAGCCGCTAATCGGGGCGCTGCAGATGTGGGCGGCAAAAGTATGGGGCTTAATATCGTGCTACCGGGTGAACAAAAACCCAACCCTTATATCACGCCCGAGCTGTGTTTTCAGTTTCATTATTTCGCTATTCGTAAAATGCACTTTTTAATGCGGGCCGCGGCACTGGTCGCGTTTCCGGGCGGCTTTGGAACCATGGATGAGCTTTTTGAAGCACTTACTCTAATTCAAACCAAAAAAGTCAGACGCATTCCCGTCATCCTGTTTGGAAAGGATTATTGGAACAAGCTCATTAACTTCGAAATGCTGGTTGAAGAAGGCGTTATCAAGCAAAGTGACCGCAACCTTATTCAATACGCTGAAACGGCTGAACAAGCTTGGCATCTTATCCTGGAAAGCTACACTATAAACGGTGACAAACCACTCTACTAAATAGGCAACGCCTCTGAGTGCCTTGTTGGCCAATATTTTCCTGAATGATCTCGATTATCTGATTGGCGAAAAGTCGCGTAAGTCGGTCGCGTCTGTTTGCGCCCGACAATTTCAGAATGATGGGTGTTTTAACATTGTGTTCATAATTTTATCCGCATTATTGTTTGTTACAAGGTAGAGACACGATTTATCGCGTCTGCTGTCTACGGTCTAGGGTCTTCGATAATTCAGACGCGATAAATCGCGTCTCTACGCTTTAACGGATATTACGCTACCCCCAAGGGCGGTTGCTTTTAGGTGACAATTTCAACATGATTGTCGAGCAACGATAAAGCCGTTGCCCGCGACTAACCCTGGTGCATGACGCTAACGCTTATGACACCTGACATGACTATTTTGTAAGTTGGATAAGCCTCTCGTCATCCCCCCAATGCCCGTATAAAACACAGCGCAAGACCTCACACCCACACAGCCTGTTTAAAATAACGCAACGTTTATATAGGGTTAAGATTTATAATTAGGTCATGAGCAAAATACACGACAGTAGTTACAAGTTTTTATTTTCAAATCCGGAGTTGGTTCGAGACTTAATCATGGGTTTTATACCGGATGATTGGTTGCA
>CAIMDR010000350.1 GCA_903839795.1 uncultured Methylococcaceae bacterium
AAGACCACCCAAGCCTGTCCTGAGCGTCTCGAAGGGCGTAGCGCGTGGTGGCGTTTCCGGCACACTCGCACAAACATGCCGGAAACGCTTGTTCTCGCTTACGCTTGAAAAGCCTTATTCCGGCCTACCTCTATTGGCCGTTATGTTACGGGTTATCCAGTATCTATAAAGTCAAGGTAAGAAAACTTGAAGATCGAGTGATAGCGTTACAGAGTACCACTATCAATCTACGGACAAATCCTTACCGACAGCCTGGTAAGCACTAAGGTTTTACTTGGCAAATCATTCCTGCACATCGTATTTATTGCCATTTTTGGTCATTACATCAACTTTAATATGGCGCAAGCGTAATTCAATAGGCAACTTATTGGGCGCAGTGGGCAGCTTGGATTCAAACTTGGCGACATCTTGTGCTGAAAAATTAAACGGACTGTGCACGATAGCGCGAATAATATTTGCGCCCTCTTCTTTAGCTATGCGCAGGCCAAGCAACTGCGAACCTGGATAAGGTTTTAATTCTTCAAGCAAAATCTTTCGGGTACTGGTTTCAAAGAGCATCTTAGTGACCAGTTCTTTGGTATTAGCGCCCAGCATCACAAACAATAAAGCCATCAATGCTAAACTGACGGTATTTAACCAGACAACTTTTTTATCCCGATAAAACTTATCAATAACTTTGTGAAATCCGCATACCCAGAGTACTGTTGTGAATGCAAATTGAATGGCAACAATATTAGCGAAAGCCAGCAGATAAGCACCAAAAGCATTATCCCATTCACCCCGTGCTGCAAAAATAGTTCCTGTACATAAAGGCGGAACCAGTGCCGTTGCAATGGCAACACCGACAACCGCATTAACAATGCGCGGGGTGATAACGGCATAAGCACCCACTGCGCCCCCTGCTAATGCAATCATTAAGTCCAGATAATTGGGATGCGTTCTTGCTAACAACTCCTTGCCAGCAGGAATATCGGTGTGTAAAAAACCGATGATCAACGCACATAACACCACAATGCCGACACCGCCACCTAACGATAACAACGATTGGCGTAACAAAGCTTGGTTGCCATCTACAAGTGACAAAGATAAGCCGGCAATCGGGCTTAATAACATGGCGACCAGCATTGCACCGATAACGCCTGAGTTGCTATCCGCCAAAAGTCCGTAGGATGCGATGATTGCTGCCAGTGCATTCATAATAATAAATGCTTTGTCAAACTGGGCATTAAGAATAATTTCCGCCCGCGCTGCCTGAATATTAAGTAGCAGGGAATCTTTATTGTTTGCTGATAAGTTCATAAGTAGGCAGGTTGTACCAGGTTATTAATATGTTTCCTGAGAGCATACTCTATTTTCAACCCTAGTTGATAAAAATACCTTTTAACGGTAGATTCTCTGAAGGGGATTAAATGTAAATGCACCTAAAAACAGTTTCCGGATAATATTAAATTACCGTTAATCGTCAATTTTCAATGACCGGTTTTGACCGTGAGCTGGCAGTCAATTTCAACTAAAAATCAACACACGCTCTAATGGGCTTGGCTGTTACCCCCCTTTTAATAAATAACTCTGGTCGGCAAAACGCCGACGTTGCTTGGCAACGTCGGCGTTTTTAAGACCTGCTTTCCCCAATACGCAGACAGGAGACAGCAAGAGAGAATGGCATGACAACG
>CAIMDR010000351.1 GCA_903839795.1 uncultured Methylococcaceae bacterium
GATTGGCTTTTGTGCAATGATTCTGACGCTTGAGCGTAACTGCCGGCATCCACGACTGCAATTAACGAACGCCATTGCTCAAGAGTTATATGAATTGCCACCGAAACCTATCTATTTTTTAGATTGTTAATAGCGAATTATTATACTTTTTTATCTTATCAATAAGAAGTCTAATAGCGTCACTTTAAATGACACGAGAACACCCATGAAAACCCTGCTACAAATTAACTCAAGCATTTTCTCTTCCGGTGGCCAATCCACGCAACTCGCCGATCAGTTTGTCAGTGCCTGGCACATCAAAGAACCGGAGACACAGATCATTGTCCGTGATCTTGCCAATGACCCGATACCGCATTTGGATGCTCAGCGGGTTTTGGCATTTTTTGCTCAACCCGAAACGCGAACACCTGAACAACAAGCTTATGTCACTGAATCTGACAAGCTAATTGACGAAATTAAACACGCCCGGATTATAGTCATCGGCCTGCCAATGTATAACTTTGGCATCCCTTCGACTTTGAAAGCGTACTTTGACCAAATTGCCCGTGCCGGAGTAACCTTTCGTTATACCGAAAACGGCCCCGAGGGTCTGCTAACCGGAAAAAAGGTCTACATCTTCGCTGCTCGGGGTGGATTGTACGCAGGTACGCCAATGGACAGCCAAACAGATTACGTGCGTAATTTTTTGGGATTTTTGGGTATCACTGATGTTGAGTTTATCTATGCCGAAGGACTTAATACCAACGAGACCGCCAAAGAAGCGGCACTCGATCACGCCAGGCTGAGAATCACCGAATTGACGGCATAAGTGCCTGACAAATTTATTTTTTTTAACACCGTTATAAGGAACCTTACCATGAAACGCATTGCCTTTTTAATCGTTACCTCTGTTATTGCCACTTCCGCCCTTGCTGCACAGGAAACTTACGTCATCGATGGTACTCATACCTATCCACGTTTTTCTTACAGCCACTTTGGTTTTTCGACGCAAATAAGCCGCTTCGACAAAACGTCCGGTCATATAGTTATTGATCGCGAAGCGAAAACCGGTTCGGTCAATGTCATCATTACCACCACGTCAGTTGATACCGGCTATCCCTTGTTCAATGAGCATATTCAGGGTGTCGACTTTCTCGATACGGCCAAGTACCCCACGGCTACTTTTACATCCAATAAAGTCAACTTTGATGGCGAAAAAATCGTTTCAGTGGATGGCACGCTGACACTTAAAGGCATCAGTAAACCGGTTACACTGGAGGTAATCTCTTTTCAGTGTATGCTGCACCCGATGCTAAATAAAGACGCTTGTGGGGCAAACGCGACCGCAGTCGTTAAGCGTACTGATTTTAATATGGGTAAATACGCCCCTAATGTTGGGGACGAGGTTACTCTTAACATTGCTGTTGAAGCCGTTAAGGAATAAGCTTTAAGGCCATACCCAAAGCATACCGATATTTAGTCCACCATGAACAGCGAATCAAATAGTCTACGAAGCTCTGTTATTTACCTTTCTCATGGCGGCGGGCCTTTACCTTTGCTGGGTGATAAAGGCCATCAGGATATGATAGCTTTTATTGAAAAAGTGACGCCCATGCTGATAAAACCTTCCGCTATTTTAGTGATTAGTGCGCATTGGGAAGCGGATAAACCCAGCATTACCTGTGGTGCATCGCCTTCATTACTGTATGATTATTATGGCTTTCCTAAAGAGGCTTATAACATTAAGTATCCTGCATCAGGCTCGCCGGAACTGGCGAACAAGGTTTTTAATTTATTAAAAAGTGCGAGTATTGAAGCCAACCTTGATGATCGGCGCGGTTTTGATCACGGTTTATTTGTGCCCTTAAAAATGATGTATCCGGACGCCGATATTCCCTGTGTTCAATTATCTTTGGTCAACAGCTTGCAACCCGAAGCTCATATCCTGATCGGTAAGGCCTTGGCCGGTTTGAGAAAAGATAACGTGCTTATTATTGGCTCCGGCTTATCCTTCCATAATCTTAAAGAATTTTTTGCGCTCCCGACAAAAAAATCCCAAGCCTTGAATGAGTCCTTTGAGCAATGGCTGCTTGATACTTGTTCCAACAGCCGGTTTACTGAAGTGGAGCGTGAGAAAAGACTGATTAATTGGGAAAGCGCCCCGGCTGCAAGATATTGTCATCCCAGAGAAGAGCACTTGTTACCGTTACATGTTTGCTATGGCGTTGCCGGTACGGTGTCAAAAAGAGCATTTGCATTTGAAATAATGGGAAAAATGACGAGTGCTTATATTTGGTAAATAAAATTTGTTTGTCACTGCGCATCCGTTAAAAAAATAGCACACAGATGACACGGATTTGACTGATAGACACGGATTTGACTGATAGACACGGATAAGGAAAGATTTTTTAAACTCAAGCCTTTCGCCCGGACTGCCAATCTGTTCCTGTACTTCGTGCCTGACGGGTTCTAAAATAAATATTGTTATGTACCTGTAAGCGCAACGACCCAACCTGTGAATTAGATATGAATGTAAACTCGCTGACCCCCAATATATCCGCTGAACATTTATTACAGCACATGCCTGTAGCGACCTTCGTGCTGGATCCCCGGCATCAGGTAGTGATCTGGAATAAAGCCTGCGAACAATTGACGGGGCTAAAAGCATCAGAGATGATAGGTAGCGATCAACATTGGCGCGGTTTTTATACCGAGAAACGCCCCTGTCTGGCTGATTTACTGCTGGATAGCACGCTGGGTGAGGTTGCCAATCTCTATGAACAAGCCAGCGACTTTACAGGCTGTAGCGATATTTGTCATACCGAAAACTGGTGCCTGATGCCGGATGGACGCAGACTTTATCTGGTCATTGATGCGGGTACGATTAGTAATGATCTGGGTGAGGTGGTGGCGATCGTCGAAACCCAACGAGACCGCACTGAACAACGACTGATGATGCAGGCACTGAGCGAAAGCGAACAGCACATTTCCTCGATTCTCGGTTCTGCAATGGATGCCATCGTGACCATTGACCAGCAACATTGCATTACGCTGTTTAATGCAGCGGCCGCCAAAATCTTTCGTTGTGCCGCCGATTTTGCCATTGGCCAGCCGGTCGAACGCTTCATTACGCCACAATGCAACACGCTGTTTAAGCAATTTATCGCTTACGATAAGGTGGATGCCAAAACCCAGACGTGGGCTCCGGAAGGACTTAGCGCCCGCCGCGCCGATGGTGAGGAGTTTCCAATCGAAGCTACCTTTTCACCGTTTGAGGCTGGTGGACAAAAGTTTTATACCATCATCCTGCGTGATGTGAACAACCGGCATCTTGCCGAACAAAAACTGGATCGGCTACAACAGGAAAAAGGCTACCTGCAAGAACTCATTAACGACGACCACAATCCCGGTGATTTTGTCAGCGGCTCCCAGCTAATGCGAACAGTAATGGAGCAAGTCCGCATGGTAGCCCGCACCGATACCCCTGTGCTGCTGCTGGGAGAAACCGGTACCGGCAAGGAATTACTGGCTCGCGCACTCCATGAGTTTAGCGACCGCAGCGCGTCAATTTTGGTAAAAGTCAATTGTGCAGCGCTGCCTGCCGAGTTAATCGAAAGCGAATTGTTTGGTCATGAAAAAGGTGCGTTCACCGGTGCGACCCAGCAACGCAAAGGCCGTTTTGAGTTGGCTGATGGCGGCAGTTTGTTTCTGGATGAACTGGGCGAGTTATCGCTGTCGGCGCAGGTCAAGCTGTTGCGGGTATTGCAGGAACAGGAATTTGAACGGGTGGGTGGCAGCGAAACCATTCGGGTCAATGTCCGCATAATCACGGCAACTCATCATAATTTAGCCGAAGATGTTGGTTTGGGGCGATTTCGCTCCGACCTGTATTACCGGCTGAATGTATTTCCGATCGAAGTGCCGGCGCTACGACAACGGGTCACTGATATTCCGCTACTGGCGCGGTTTTTTCTGGACAAATATGCCAAAAAAATCGGCAAACGCTTTAACGATATTGATCCTGCCAGCCTGGATTATTTAAAACTCTACTCTTGGCCGGGTAACGTCCGTGAATTACAAAATGTCATTGAACGGGCAGTAATTTTGTCTCAAGGGCCGCTGCTGGAAATTAAGCCGTTGTTGTCGCTGTCTCCCGGTAATACCGACACTCAACCTCAGAGATTACAAACGTTGGAAGCGGTGGAACGCGATCATATTGAGCGCACGCTTGAAGAAACAGCGGGGGTTATTTCCGGATCGAAGGGTGCGGCAGCAATATTGGGCATGAATCCCAATACCTTACGATCACGGATGTTGAAGCTTGGAATTATGCGCAGCGGTTCGTAGTTAAAAGCAAATCAAAAATCACGACATTTCGTTAACTTACGATATTTAGTTTAATGTCGTAAATTTAATTGCGCCTCTTCAAACCAGCAAAATAATCAACCACATGATTATATTGAAGTTGTTTGATTAAACCGAGTTGCGGCATGACTCTTGCTTTTAACAGGATAACATTCTGTTCTTGCAAGTCCGGAGAGACTCGAAAGCCATGACATCATCTGACAAAAATGCCCGAGCGGCCTGGGCTACCTTAACCCATGACAGCCTTAATAATGCGCATGTCGATAAGCATTCGCTAACCCGCGTACAATTTTTCTTCCTTAACGTCGGTTTGCTGCTGGGAAATATCCTGGTATTGTTCAATACCGGCGCATTTGCCTCCGTCACGCTACACGCCACCGGCGACCTTGGCGTAAGTCCCAGTCACGCAGGCTGGATGCAAACCTACTATTTCATCTGCCTGGCTTTGGCATTGCCTATCAGTTCCTGGCTGGCCGCCGCTGTTGGCGAAGTGCGGCTGTATTTGGCCGCCATGATCGCCATGATGCTGGCATCGCTGTTGTGCGCGTTAACCCCCGATTTATTCTGGTTTTTGTCAGGCAGGGCGCTGCAAGGTTTTTTTGGCGGCCTGACCA
>CAIMDR010000352.1 GCA_903839795.1 uncultured Methylococcaceae bacterium
CCGGATACCCAATGTTCGGTTTGGCCGACCACGTTACCGTTGGCATCTTTGACTCTCACCGTATAGGCACCCGCTTGCGCAAACGCCACACGGAAACCGCCCTCCTTTACCTCGCCCGTGGCAAGGCTTTGGTCTTCAAGGCGCAGGGTCTCCCAAGATACAACCTGTCCCGGTGCCTTCAGAGTACCCGTTAACGGCACAGCGTTAAAGTCTATGGCCTCGCCGGGCTTGGAAATATGAACGGCGGCACTAAGTTGGTAAAGTTTATGGTCGCTCTCAATGATGAATTCCTTGACTGCGGTTACCCGATAGGCGGAACTGTCGGCACAGGCCACCCGCAAAATATAATGACTAGGCTCATTGGCTGACGGCAATTCGAATTCCACCACGCCGTTATCATCGGACACACGATTTTCCAGGGCCAGCTTGACCGGAAAATGGACTTGGGAACCGGTGTAATAATTGGCGTAGCTCTCACCGCCGAGCAGCTTCAGCGCCTGAGCTCGAAGGTTTAGTTCCACGGCGGCACTTTTCACCGGCTCGCCGGTCGGATAGCGCAACTGAATGCGGGCATGAACGGGCTGGCCGGTCTTGTAGTCTCGCTCCCGGGTGGTAATGTCTACGTCGAAATGGGGTTTGGTATAGGCGGCAACGCGAAATGAACCCATGTAAGCCGCGCCCTGATAGCGCAGGTTCAGGGTATAACCGCCAGCCACGGCTTCTTTGGGCAGACGAAAATCGGTGTTGCCACCCTGTTCAGGGGACACTTGAAAATCCTGAGTGACGACCGGCGTACCGTTGGGATCAAGCACCGCGAGAGTGATCGCTCCCGCTGCCAAAGGCGATGATTGGAGCGCGTCACGGAAAGTCCGTCCGACCAGTTTGACGTGAACCCTATCGCCCGGTTGATAAAGGGGGCGATCGGTAAAAGCATAAAGTTTATCGCCTTCGATCTCACTGTCATAGTAGAAATTTTCCGAGATGAACACGCCTTCACGGCTGTCTTGGCCGATAATGTAGCTACGCTCCGGAACCTTGCGTTGGATCGTCAACAGGCCTCGCTGATCGGTTTCTCCCTCCTGCATCACGCCCACCCCATCAGAAAAAAGGATATGGGACTGCCCTGAAGGCGTCCCGGTTTTCCGGTCGGCGGTCCATACCAGCAGCTGTTCCTTGGAAACCTTGGCAACCGCGATTACATCGGATACGAACACTACTGTCACCGCTCGATGGCCGCCGATGGCGGCTTCCACCAGGTACAGGCCGGGCGGTAGTTTCCCCAAAGGGATTTTCACATCGCCCGGCTTAGAGCCGGTAAATTCGCTGCTACTGCCCGCCATCTTCACAGCAGCGTCTTTCTGTATGGGTTTCGCACCCCAAATCGGATAGCGGAAACGATCCACCACCTCAAAGCCGGGCAGAGGTTGGATCTGCGGGTCGTGGCGGAAGATGGTGCGGTAGCTATGCGCGGGAACTTGCTTGAGGGTTGGCAGCGCTGCGACCACCTTGGCCCGCGCTTCATTGGAGAAAATGCGCTGCCAAGCCAGTCGGGTTTTCTTGTACCACACGTCGAAGACATAGCTTAAGGCATTCGCAATACCTTCTGGATGCGGTTGCACTGCTATCTGGATGCGATGCAGGTTATGTTGGCTTTTCAGGAAGGTCAAAGGGTCAGGTACGCGGTAAATCAGGATGTCCGCATCCTCGCTTACGCCCGAAGCGGGTGCCGGCCCGTCCAGTCTGACGACAGCCGTTTCATCCGAGCCGAACGGAGTTTCCGCGACCAGAAAAAAAGTGTCACCGGCGGCGCGTTCGTAGCCGCTGGGGTCAATGTCTCCGGCTCGTGCAACTGTGATCAGCGCGACAAGAATGAAAAACGATAAATGCCGGAAAAGTTGGGATTGTCGTGTCGCGGTTGCCACCTGGTGTCCTTCCAATTCATGAGAGTGTCGAGAGAGATGGCCCTGAGGCCGTTGTCGTGTTCAGCGGTGGTGCCGCGATGGTAGGCGATGTAATCCCCCATCCACACCATCAGGTGCTGGCTGTCGCCCTGATCATAAAACAGTAAGTCCCCCGGCAAAGCTTGATTGATCTCCGAGGACACGAAAACACTGTTTTCCTGAATCAGGTCGATAGCCGAAGCGTAGGCGCTACGCTGGCCGTCCACTCGCTTCCAGTGGTTGCGCAGCGCATCTTGTTCGGGTGTCAATTCAACCTCCGGCGGGAGGAAACGATTAGATACGCCGTTGGCCTTGCGCCAGGCCTCGTCATGACTCCTAAGCGCCTCGCTTACAGAGAATCTAACCAAACCCGCACAGTCTTGTTGCGCCCAGCGGGGCGTTGGCCCCTGGCGGAGTTGTTCACTGACGATGCGCACCAACCAGGCGCGAAAAGCCTCAGTCTGCCGAGCGTCCAGTGTCGAATCGGCGTAGACTGCGGCTGCGCTTAGAAACGCCAGCGCTATTAATGTTACTCGGACCACTTAAGCGATTCCCAAGTGGTTTCCCCGGTGGGGGCAGGAAGGCGCATGATCCGGCTGTCTTTGAGCTTCTCCAGTTCCGGCAGCAGATGCTCGGAAACATTGTTCCGGAATATCGGTTCCCGCTGATCCGGCAGGCTGTCCAGCACGGCGGTTTCGATCATATCGACGAAACGGTCGGGGTAAATCACTACGGCGGTTTCGGTAGCTTCGGGCAAAGCATCGCCCAATGCCGGAAAGCGTCCGTCCAAGACAGCGATGGCGTCATCCACTAGTGTGGCATCCGGCGAAAACAACAGCGTGTCCTTCCATTCCGCCAGGGCGACGGAAAAATAACGGTTGGAACGCATGTCTTCGCTATGTTCACTTTCTTCGCTAGACCGGTTTCCGTAAGGCGAACTGACTTCACGCCGCCAGACCGTGCCATCCGGATGCTTGTCCACCGAGATGTCGAAAGGCGGATGATAAACGACGACAGTATCATCTACGGCCTCGTCTTTTTCGGTCAGTTTGATCAGCTTGGTCAAGGGCTGTGCGGGTTGCCTCGTACCGGCTTCATGGGCACCAATAGCGGTGCTGAACAAGCTTTGCAAGGCCGTGTTCAAGCTTGCGTCGGTATTTTTTCGGATCGCCACCAGGGGGGTATAGAGATTGGCCTTGTCGTACCAACATACGACGGCGGGCGGTTCGAGAGCGTCCGCCAAGCGCTCGGCATCGCTTGAAGATATGACTTTAGACAGGAGCGAGGCCATCCGATCCGGATCGATAGGAACCGCCACGCATAAGGCCGGATAATCAGGCACGGTGCCCCACACACGCGAAGCCGAGGGGAAGCGAGCAGATACCAAAACCTCCGCCGTCCAGCTGCTGGCGTCGTAACCAAAGCGCAGTGCTCGTAACGCCGGGAACAGTGCTTGGTAGCCCAGACTAAGATAATTAGCAGACACCACGAGAGTGTGAATATTGGGCTGGGCGTCCAATTGAAAGCCTTTCACCCAGAGATCCGCAGGGTTTTTCTCGGCAAGCAGACTGTTAATTTGATCTTTTTCCTTTGCGCCGGTCTGCAACAAAATTCCAGAATCGGAAAATACCAGTAGTTGATCGCCAACGCTCGCAAAATAAAGCGTCAAGTTTGAACCATGGTGTAACTCGAATACCGGCGGGTTGCCTTGACTGGGCAGTGCGCCGACAATGTGTAATTGGCTATCGGTCAGCGCGGCTTTGGCCAAGGTTTCCAGAATGGGTATTAAGCCATCGCGGCGGATAATCATCAACCACCGACCAAGTCGACCGTCGCTGCTTTTCCAAAAAGCAATCTGGGCCGGTCGGTCAAGAATCGAGGCGATAAAACGGTCGCTTAAATCGAGCGCATGTTCGAAACTAATCCGACGCAAGGCACCTTCCAACCCCAGTCGTCCTTCATCTTCTTGGTAATAAAAAAACAGGTTTTCCGTAGCCACATCACGCAGCACCGGAGCTTTAAGCAGGTCTTTCGGAAGCCTGGACAAACGTTGAGTTTTAAAAAAAGCGTCCGGACTCAGCAGGCTCACCCCAACCGCGAGCCTCGGTTCACTCTTTGTCCGCGAGTACCCATGATATATACCCATCCCAACGGCCACGAAAAACGCCAGGCCAATGACGGCCAGCACTGGATAGAACCATTTGCAATTCGCGGGAAACGCTAATTCGGGTTTACGCAAAAGAGTCAAGAAATGAGGCCCCCATAGGTGCGAACATTAAAAGATGTGTGTTGTTATCAAATTTATAAGTAAATTTAGTACTCAGTCTTCGGTGTAATTATTCAGCCCCCCTATTTTTCAGAAGGGAGATGAAGACTTACCATTTTTTTATTCTCATTGGTTGTTTTTTAAAGTTAAGAGTAAAGTTAGAGAAGGGTAGTTAAAATATTACCTTCACCTATAAAAGTGCCATTTGAATCTCTCGTATAATTAGAATTTGAGTCGTAATATCCTAATAAATTACCATGAGAATCTCTTAAAGTTTGTTTTCCGTTAGAATCTGTCTCAATATAACCAATTGTATTGCCATTGGCATCTCTTAAGGTTTTCTGTGTACTCATATTACTCACCTTTTTCTTTTTTTCTGAAACCAGCTATTTCATTTTTGAAAAAGTATATTCCATAGGCTTACCATATAAAGGGGTGTCTTTTTTAGTGCCAAATTCTACTTTCCCTTTGTTCATCATGATAATAGATTTTAAACCATTGCTTATTTTGGAACCAACAGCAAATTGCCCTGACTCTTCTAAAAATGTCTGGTTTGTTTCGTATGCGGTAGGTCTATTCCCAGATACAATAAGATATGTAGAGCAACCACCCGAACCACACCATCCAGACGATTGCATTACAACAACCAAATCGTCAATTTGATCGCTATTAAAATCAGCATATCCTACAATAATTTCATTCTTGCCAGTAGCAACTTGTTCTTTTCCAAGGACTTTAATTATCATTGCTTTTTCAGTCGCAGATGCCGCACGCATAGTTACTTGTTTAAACTGTTGATTGGGTGCTGTACCAGTATTTGTTTGTTGTGCTTGCGTAGTTTTGGGCGCACTGGCAACGCTTTTATACTTGACATTATCGATAACCAATCCGTCTGGTAATATTTCAATTTTTCTCCAAGTATTATTTACACTAAAATCTGATTCCCATTCTTTACCATCGTATTTTCTATGGAAATATGCCTTATGCATTTTAGGACTCCAGCAACCTTTTACGGTTGTTGCATGGGTAGCATCTACACTAAATGCATCAGTCGGATTTTTTAGGCGATTTAATGGTATCGCTGAAGTTATTTTAAATTGATATCCTTTAGTTACTAATGCTACATCCTCACAAGGAATGTCTGTAGCAACCAGTCTTATACCGTATTCATTAAATTTGTCCCACATAACCGTTTTTGATGGAGCAGTAGGGTCAATAGGAGGTATGTAAGTCGGTTGTTCTTGTTCTTGTTTTTCTGATTCATTTTGTTTATCTATTTCTTTTTGTTGTGTATCGGGTTTTGCTTCGACTTGACTGCTATCCATTTTTGGATGATCCTGTGCAAGTTTTACATCCTGAGTTACGGGAGCCGTAGAGTTAGAAATTTGCCCTATGTACCCGATGATCAGGAATGCAAGTATCAAGAACATAATGACGGTAAATAATTTTCTGGGTGGCGCTCTGTACCGAACTCCTAAATAGGTGGGATCTCTTGCAGCACAAAGTGCTGCTATTATTCCTATTACTGGAGTGAAAAAACATCCTAAGAAAAAAAATCCTAAAAAAGACCTTCCCTTACTCACTGCGATGAAGCCTGGTAGAAAGCAAAATAGCATGTAGATAACGATCAGGATTTCAATTCCCTCATATATTGTGTCCATTTCATTTATTCCTTAGTAAGTAGCCAAGATGTAGTGTAGTTAAATCGAGATAATCGGAGATAATAAATCCTTGATTCCACTTTGCTTAATCGAGACTACTTGCTTATTTAATAGAAAATATTTTTTGGTATGGGGGTATTAAGTACGCTTACAAGGCTTTTTATAAAAAATCCAAGTTATTTCAATGACTCTTTATGCTCACTACAAAAAACAATATATTTTGTATTAGTATCTATTTCTTCTTGTTTAGATGTAACCGTCAGGCGAGTCCCTATTAAGAATGAAAAAAATGCAATTGATAAATATACGTCAGGTATTATCCTTGTTTCATAATAATTAAGAGAGCTTATCGCTAACCATAAAAGACTTGAAATATTAAATAACGTACTGGCGACATTCATTAATACCCATCGAGAGTGACTGAAAGATATTTCACCACCATTTTTTATATCAAGTTGAAATGCTTTTGAAAAATAAGCTGAAAAATATTTTTCTTCTATTCCTAGTACGCGTGATATTTCTTCTTTGAATTCTTTTTTTCTTTTTCCATACCCTAAAGAAAATTGATATACTTTCATTGCGTCTAATAGGAAACCTATAACAAATCCAAAAATAACAGCCCCTGTTATACCTCCCATACTTTCAAAAAATTTTAGATAATCTGGATTGAATACAGCTAAGGGAATGATAAAAAATAGAATCACTGCAATTAACCCTGTTAAACCATAACGCAATGCTTGTGGTAATGATAAGTTGTCGAATTTCATTTTTGCCTCTGTAACAAATCATTTAATGTAATCTGATTTCACAACACCTTTTTATGCATTTTTCCCTCTAACTTTTCTTCCTCTACAGAATTTTCTGACGATGTATCCTCAATTTCTGGAGAACTCACATTCTTACTTGATTTCTGACGAATATAGTATCTCCATGCAATTAGTAG
>CAIMDR010000353.1 GCA_903839795.1 uncultured Methylococcaceae bacterium
AGGGTCTTGTATAATCACGGCGTCAATTAGCTCAACTAAACCTAATTCGTCAACCATACCGGCGACAAGGCCTAGATGATCTCAATTGGAACTGCTGTAAAGGGATTCCTCGTTCATGGATAGTCTCCAAAGTACATAATTCGCTGCGTATAGTTTAAATCATTTTTATCTTGGATGGGGTGCGGAATGTCGGTAAAACGACCGTCTCGCCATCTCCAACAAGAACCGATGTTTTAACCTGTCTGGTATCAATCGCTGGATTACCTGATACTGCATTAGTTGTTGTACTCTGGGAGTCTTTTTTAACCAGCAAATCCATGACCACCGATCCACTGGGGGTAATCTGTGGAGTTACATTTAATTCCAAAACAGCAGGTTTATAAGTCGTTGTTGGCGGGTTATTCGCACTCGCTGGCGTTGTCACCGGAATTTGGACACCTTGCGTCATAACTGCCGTGCAGCGATCCATGGTCATTACCCTGGGATTGGATAATAGCTCTGCTTTGCCTTCAGCTTGTAATGCCTGAAGCTCAAGATTCAACACATAATCGGCTGCCCTGGCGAGCGTCATCCCCAAAGCGCCTGGGGGGGTAGTACCTATTAATGACGCAGGCAAATCAACCAGCAAAGCATTAGGATCCGTCGGAGTTCCTCCTGCTACGGTTCCTTGTGTACCCGTACCGCCCATGGCAAATGAAGTACCTGTAGCTGAGCCGCCTTTTGCCACACCGAACTTGACACCTAAATTTCGAGTTAAATTATCACTGGCTATAACAACCCGCGACTCAATCATTACCTGTTGTACAGGCTTGTCAAGCTTTTTAATCAATTCAATTATATCTATCATACGTTTTGTCGTCTCGCGGATAATCAAGGTATTGGTTCTGGAATCAACAACTGCACTTCCACGGTAAGAGAGTAAGGCAAATTGATCATCCTTCGACATCATCGCTCTGGAAAAGGTACGAGTCTGATTACCAGATCCCGATATTTCAGCATTAACTTGACCTTGTCCAGTAGATTGCATTTGCCCTTGAGCTTGCCCTTGCACATTTGTTGTTGATCCTGTATTTCCCGTTGATTGAGTAACTCCACATGCTCCAAATGCTCCCGTATCTTGACCGTTTAACAAATTCCTGAAGTTTTCAGCTTTTGCATAATTTATTTTGAAATATCTAGTCACCAAGGGATCTAGTTGCTCAATGATGGACATTGTCTCCTCTTGCATTTCTTTATATTTCTTAATTCTGCCAGCCGGTGCAATCATGGTTACTGTACCGGATTCAAACTTCTCCAGATCCTTGGTCATCATGATAAAATCCAAGGCTTCATCCCAGGGCACATCATCCAGTTTCAAGGTAATATTGCCGGTCACATCATCGCCAGCAACAATGTTTTGTCCGGTAAACTCGGCCAGAATGGCAATCACGCTACGTATTTCAATATCCTGAAAATTTAAAGACAAACGGTCACCTTTATATTTAACCCGTACTCTGTCAATCGCGTCTTTTTCTTCAATACTTAACGGTCGAAATTCAATCGTCAACAAGCCTTCAGACTGAAACAGGGAATAATCATAAAGCTCGTTTTGCGTGGTCACCGTCACCGTAGTTTCCTGCTTTGACGCGATGGTATCAATAAATTTGATCGGGGTTGCAAATTCGGACACATCCAGTCTTTTCGCCAGGTTTTCCGGCAGGCGGGTGTTTAACAGGTTAATGACTACTTTTCCACCCTCTTGTTTGGAGTTAACCACGGTGTCGGGATTGGCCAGATAGATCAATATGCGCCCTTCACTCTTATCACCCCGTTTAAAATCAAAGCCGCTAATAACTTGCTCGGGTATTAAGGTTGCCACCACGGAATTGACATTTTTCTTTGCAACCGGCATTTTGGGTTTGGCTACAACGGGCTTTAAGTTGGCGGAGGCGATGGTTTTTGCTCGGTTTAACGTCAGTAATACTTTGTTGCCCTCCACTTTGGTTTCAAAAGGCGTTGCTTCAAGCAGGTTAACGACCACACGAATTCTATCCGCCGCTTCCGCGATATAAATAGTGCTCACCGCGCCTTGGTTTACCGGAATCATTTTTTTTGCCAATGCATTGGTAACACCGACAAAATCCAGGGCAATACGCGCCGGATTATCCGTTTGAAACACTTTAGGTTGAACAGCCGCTCCATTCATGTCCAGCTGTATTTGTAATTTTTCGCCAGAAAGTGCAACGAAATCTATTGCCGTCATAGCCAAATCATCGGCGTTAACCGGTGCGCTTTGGCATAGCAACAAAAACAAAAGCGGGCAAAACCCTAAAAAACGCCTCACTTGATTTAAAACAATACTGCCTTGCTGAGTCTTCATTGCTTATTCCAAAAATCACTCTGTTAACGCTAATGCTGTTTGTTGCTCGCGCCATACGCCCGGCTTTTCTGTGACTATTTCCATGAGTTCAATTTTATCAAGGCTGATGCGGATAATTTTTCCGTAATTTTTCCCCATATAGTTACCCACCTGAACGCGATGAATGCTGCCGTCACCGGCTTTTACCAGTCCCCACAAGTTTGATTTCATTTTTATGGTGCCGACCATTTTCAAGTCTTCTAAAGGCAATAGCTCCAGTTCTTCTTTGCGACGGGTAAAATCAGGCTTTATGCCACTGCCTGTTGCTGGCGTCGGTGTTGCATCGGGCTGTTCAGGTTGTGCCAGAGGTTTAAAGGGATCACGCAGACCTGTGGGGTTAAATATAAAGGTTTCAACCACTTTAATTTCAGGTAAGGGCTGTATTGCTCCTTTAGGTACGGCCTTTACTGTTGAGATATATTGCTTTAAATCGGCAAAGTCGTCAGTGCCACAACCGGTTAAACAAGCCAAAATAATGGCACAACCGAGCGGTAAATAACATCGATTTTGGCGTCCTTCATTTTTACCAAAAAGTTGTGAACAGTTTGGTTCATAAAACGATGCCGGTCGGGGTTTATAACCACGGTTGAAACGTTTGACGGCTTCAAGTGCTTTCAAAACGTGAGTAACGGGGTTACAAACCCCGTCACGCTTCAGTCCTTCATTTTTTCCAGAAAGTCGTGAACAGTAGGGGTTATAAAGCGGTGCCGGTCGGGGTTTGCAACCCCGACTGAAACGTTTGACGGCTTCAAGCGCTTTCAAAGCGAGAGTAACGGGGTTGCAAACCCCGTCACGCTTTAGTAAGCCGTGTCGGTTTTTACTTGAAAAAAATAAGTTAGGGTAGATCACTATTTTCGATCCCGTTTCTTTTTAGTTCCAGTGCCCTCAGAGATTTTATCTTCCTCGTTGTAAGTCTTTACCACTGCACTCATCAAAAGCTCTCCAAGCTTGCCTTCCGGGGTAATTTTGACATCGTGCAGAGTGACGATTCTGGGCAAAGAGGCCAAGCCGCTCACAAACACCCCCAATTCTTCGTATTTACCTATCACTTGTATATTAATCGGTAACTCTGAGTAAAAGTCTTTTGTGATAGACGCTTCCGGCTTAAACAACCTAAATTGTAGACCACTCGCCAAACCTGTCTGGGAAATATCAACCAAAAGACTGGCAACTTCTTCTGCTGTGGGCATTTGCCTGATTACTTCATTCAGTGATGTTTCAATTTGCTTTAATTGATCCTGATAATCCTGAAGATTGGCGGCTTTTTTTTGTTTTATCTCAAAATCAGTTTTTAATGTCAGCTCTTTCTGCTCGGCAGTTTCCAGCGTTTTTAGCTGATCCAGTGTGTCAAAATAAACCCCCACACTGACGACAGCAGCACAAGCAAAGAGTATGACTGCCATTTTAACGGGTTCAGCCCAGTTTCCCGCCTCATGAATATCCCAATTAATTTCCGACAGATTCATGGCTACCTCCACTTTCAGTTTTAGCGCTTGGCTTTTCTTGCGTAGCATGGAGCGTAAAATCACTTAACTGTTCCGTACCCGTTTTATCGGTTGACGGTTTGTCGGGTGATCTAATTACCGTCAGTCCTGGTGTTTGCAGCCAGGGTGATGTTTCTATGGCACGCATAAATGCGGAGACTCGGGCATTGGATTGAGATTTTCCTTCAAAAATTAATTCTGATCCGGTTTGCGTGAATTTGGTAAGAAAAACACCGTCAGGTGTAGTCTTGGCGATTTCATCAAACAGATGCACAATCTCCGGGCGACTTTCCTGTAATTTTTGAATAAGACCTATTTTTTCCAACAATTTGCGTTTTTTTTCTTCAATGTTCTTAATGTCTAAAATTTTTTTATCCAACAGTTCAATTTCGCTTAACAGTAACTGGTTTCTTTGTTCTTGATATGCACTTAATCCTGCCATATAGAGATGAAGTAAGCCCAGTATAATAAGGCCAATCAAAGCCGATAGTGCGATGGCATTAAAGAAATCTTTCTGCTTTTTCTTGAGTAACTCTTCTCGCCACGGCAGTAAATTAATTTTTGTCATGAATCAAAACTCCTTAACGCCAATCCACAGGCAACCATCATTGCTGGTGCGTCACTGTATAAAGCATCCGGGTTTATTTTATTCGACAAAGTCATATTTATAAAAGGGTTGGCGATATAGGTGGGTATGTCTAAATTGTTTTCAACTAATTTGTCAATGCCTTGAATGGATGCGCAGCCGCCGGCCAGAACGATGCTGTCAATGGTTCTGTTGGTACTTGATGATACAAAAAACTGTAATGATCGTTGGATTTGCTGGACCATTGCTCTTTTAAAGGGGTCAAGTACATCTACAGTATAGTTTTCAGGCAATCCGCCACGTCTTTTTCCCATACCGGCTTCCTCATAAGAAAGTCCGTAGCGACGTTGAATTTCTTCAGTTAATTGCTTGCCGCCAAATTCTTGTTCCCGTGTATATAAAACACGGCCATCATGCAATAGGGTCAAGGTTGAGATGGTTGATCCTATGTCGGCAATGGCCACTGTTTTAGCGTAGCTTGAGTTTTTATAGGGGTCGGGCATCAAGGAAAAAGCATTTTCTATAGCAAATGTTTCAACATCGATAATACTGGCTTTTAACCCGGCTTTTACTAATGCCTCAATTCGGTCATCAACATTTTCTTTTCTGGAGGCTACGAGTAGCACATCAACCAAGTCAGGATTGTTATCATTGATTCCTCGCACTTCAAAATCGAAATTAACCTCATCAAGCGAAAAAGGAACATATTGATCCGCTTCAATGATGATTTGATCTTGCATCTCAACATCAGACAATGAGGCTGGCATAGTGATGATTTTTGTCATAACAGCCGATCCTGAAACTGCAACCGTCGCTTGATTAAGCTTGGATTGGGATCGTCGTAAAGCAATTTTTATAGCCTCGGCTATCATGTCGACATGGGCAATATTTTTCTCAATAAGGGGATATTGCTGTAAAGGGGCTACCGCAAAGCTTTCAACTCGGTAACGGTCACCTGATTTACTTAATTCCAGTAATTTCACAGCGGCTGAACTGATATCAATACCAAGAACAGCTTTCTGTTTTCGATTAAACCAACTCATGATAACCTCTTAAAAAAAACTTGACCTTTAATGCCACCCATTAGGTAATGCAGAACTTTTTTATTGGCTGCCGGCAAGCAAGGCAACGCATAAATGTTTAAATAATCCTGTAACTAATTAGCTGTTAAAAAATAGAGCACATAAGGCACGGATTTGATTGGCAGACACGGATAGTTCCTCATGGTATTGGAGCAAAGCTGTTTTACAAAATATTTTCCCGAAGCCTTTCCTTGTCTAGTGTTCATTGTTGACTGATTTTAACTGTAAAGTATAGCTTTCACTAGCTGATACTAAAATTATGACGATATTATACTCTGCGAGGTGACTATTTTAATGTTTGGGCAGGTAGGTCTGTCGTATAGGTTTGCAAGACAAGCAGGGCTGTTGAACTAAAATAAGGTGTATTTTGCAATTTGAGGTAAAGAAATGTGAATCTGTCAGCAAAGCAGATGCTGCCTTTTAATATTTTTTGATGTTAACAAAAGCATTTATTTTTAGCTACTTACAGGATTATAAGCAAGGTTAACCTGAAGAATGTTAAAAAATGTTTTACGTCGTTTGACCACGCGGAAAAATTTAATTATATGCCATCAGACAAGTTTAAATAAATGGGGCGGAGGATTTAATACAAGTTTTTGCACTAACACATCCATAAAAGAATTTTTACGACTCAGTCGTTAACAATGACAGATGTAATGAGCTTTTTTAAAGCTTTATTGAGTGAATGACAGTACACGAATCATAGCGACTATATTTTAACGTGATCAATAAATAATCCCGTACATCAAAGGCTTATCAATAGGTCATTGATGTACGGTGTTATTTTGCTCATTATTCGCATACAAGTAAGGCGACTACAACTAGTTTTTGTTGGGTACGCTCTTTTTAAAAAATTTGAACTATAAGCGGATCTTAAAATTTTGAGCTTTTTATTTTCCGTATTTTTTACGGAACTTATCAACACGACCGGCAGTATCAACAACGCGCTGTTTGCCTGTATAAAAAGGATGGCATGCAGAACAAACTTCTATCTGCAAATCTTTACCTAATACAGAACCGGTTGCAAATACATTACCGCAACCACAGGTTACCGTAATTTGTTTATATTCAGGATGAATTTCTGGTTTCATATTACTTACACTTTACCCACAAAGAGACTACATACATTTAAATAACCCCGTATAATACGTTTTTCATTTCCAATTGGCAACCCTTGTTAGACATATGCGCGTTATTACTTTAAATGCTAACGGCATCCGTGCAGCAGAACGCAAAGGTTTTTTTACCTGGATGCAGCAACAAGATGCCGATATTATTTGCCTGCAAGAAACAAAAGCCCAGCTACATCAGCTTAACAGCGCCCCATTTTACCCTAAGGATTACCACTGCTTTTATCATGATGCCGAAAAAAAAGGCTATAGCGGTGTCGCCATTTATTGTAAAAAACGACCTGATAAAATCATCAGCGGAATAGGGTGGTCGGATGCTGATGCCGAAGGTCGTTTTATTGAAGTGCAATTGGGTAACTTGAGTATTATCTCGCTCTATTTGCCTTCCGGTTCTTCGGGAGAAGCTGAATAAAGACATTAAC
>CAIMDR010000354.1 GCA_903839795.1 uncultured Methylococcaceae bacterium
ATGAACACCATACTCTTGAGCAATCTCTTTTACCGTTTTCTGCTCCTTCAATGCTTCTAAGGCTATCTTGGCTTTTTGTGTGGCCGTCAAAATCTTACGCTTTTTTTCACTCATTTCTGTCTACTTTTTTATGGAAGACACCATCTTAATCGACTGTCCGGATTTTGGGGTCCACTATACTGACCGGTAAACAACAGACATTGGCTTAATGCTGCTTTTTTTCAGCCACTTGAATGATGTTTATATTTTTAGATAATCTATGAACTAAAATCATTATTCTGCACTTCGTCTTGGATCGAATGCATCCTGCACGGTATCGGCAAATAAATTAGCCGCTAAAACCAGGGTAAACATAAACACAAATGCAGCCGATAGAGACCACCAAACTATAGGCTCGCGCGCCATTTCGAGTCGAGCACCATTAATCATATTGCCCCAACTATAAGTAGTCGGATCAACACCAATGTTGATGTAAGACAACACGGCTTCGGCTAATACCAGCGAACTAAAATCCAGCACAACCGAGATCAAGACGATGTGCATGACATTAGGTAAAATGTGGCGTAATAAAATTATGTTTTGTTTAACGCCTAACGCGTGCGCGGCTTGCACGTATTCCATTTCTCGAAGCTTTAGGGTTTCTGCCCTGAGTAATCGGCATAAGCCTGTCCAGTTGGTCACGCCAAGAATCAGGCAAAGAAATAATAGTCGCATATCAGCCCGCACTATCACGCTGGTAAAATCCTGCTCATGATTTGCCATATAAACCTGAACCATCAAGATGGAGGCTGCTATTAACAATACGCCTGGGATGGAGTTTAGCGTGGTATAAATATATTGAATGACATCATCTATCCAGCCACGAAAAAAACCCGCCAGGATGCCAAAAATAATGGCCATCGGCAACATGATGAGCGTGGTCAAAGTACCCAACACCAAACCGGTACGAATACTTTTTACGACTTGATAAAACACGTCTTCACCCACTTTATCGGTGCCAAAAACATGATAATAGGCCGATAAATAAATCAAGGTGTAACTCAGCGATACGATGATAAATACGACTGCCATAACAGACTTCAGGCTGGCAGATAAAGTCAAAACCTGCTTTTTATCGTCTTGTGCCTTATGCCTTACGCCTAAATAACACAGCAATAACAAACCAGCCAAGCTGGCTCCTTGTATAAAACCGTAACCCGTTTTTTGCAGCACATCGACTAGGTGTTGCGTTTCAGGATTATTTAGATAGTTGCCGCCAAATGCCAAGCGGGGATAACCCCATTGCGTTGTTCCATCAGCCAACGCCATTATTTCTTTACTATAAAGCGTGGTGGCAAAAGGCGCTGAGTAGGTTTTTTCGCCATGCTCCCGAAGGGGCGTCGCCCAATAATCCAAGAAACTGATAATCTCGTTACTTTTAGTGCTGACAGGTTTGAAATGGACTGAATCCAGTAACCCAACCAACACAAAAAACAGCAATACCACCAGCGATGCCATGCCGACTTTACTGCGTGCTATTTTTTGTAAGGGACGTTTAATATGTTCTTTACCACGCAGATAAAAGGCCAACACCAGCATGGCAGCGATCAGTATAAATATCAGCGCATCAGTCCATAAAACCACCATTACGACAGCCTCACGCGCGGATCAACAAGCGTGTAGGAAATATCAGTCAACAATAACCCAATCACATATAAAACCGATCCCAGAAAAACCATGGCTCGCACGATGGCAAAATCCTGACTGTTAATGGCATCTATCGTGTAACTGCCCAGCCCGGGGATACTGAAAAAAGATTCCATAATTAAACTGCCCATAAATAACAGCGGCAAAATCACCACGACGCCCGTTAAAATAGGAATCAGGGCATTGCGCAGTACATGCCGAAACAAGGTTTGGGTTTCCGTTAAGCCTTTTGCTCTTGCCGTTCGCACATAGTCTTTTTCGACTTCTTCCAAGAAGAGTGTCCGGTACCAGCGCACTCCTGAACCGATGCCTGAAAACACGCCGATCAGCACGGGCAATATTAAAAACTTAACAGCAGCCCAGCCATCGTCATAGCCGGAAATAGGCACCAGCCTTAATAATTTGGCTATAAAAAATTGCCCGCCGATAATATAAAACAAGGATGAAATCGACATTAAAATCACACACAAGACAATACCTGCTTGCTCCAAATAACTGCTACGAAACAAAACCATCATTAAAGCAAAGCTGATATCAACCACCAAGCCGACACACAAGGTTGGCAAAGCCAAGGCGAGACTTGGCCACATTCGCTCTTGAATATCCGCGCCAATATTTCTGCCACTATCGGATACGCCAAAACGAAACAAAAACAGGCCCACTGATTTTTGATAAAAAATAGTTTGAGTTATTTTTTGCTCTCCTTGCGCATCGGGATTCCATAACAGCGGTACATCATAACCGTGTTGCTGTTTCCAGTTGGTTACGGACTGTTCGGTAACATGTTTTTGCCCCAGTTGCATACGCGCCATATCATCAGGGCTATTGACGATGAAGAACAATACAAAGGTTAAAATATTAACTCCCATTAACAGAGGAAAAGCGTATAAAAATCGACGAATAATATAGTGGATCATTGCAGGGTTTCCTTGGCACGGCGGCGATAAGCATTAAGTGCCGGAATTAACAGTAGCACAAACAACAAACAGCCCAGCACCAACGGCCAAAACAAGGGTTTGTTCCATGCCTGTCTTTTCTCTGCTCTTGCAGCCGTATCAATTCGGGTGTATTTAAGTCGGTTATTGGCCATTAAATTGGGCTTCAGATTGTTATACCAACTATGGTATAGCGAAAAACTCTTGGGATGAAAGCCAAAAACCCAGGGTGCATCATGGCGCACAACTTCCTGTAACTGTTGAATAATCTGGTAACGTTGTTGGTTGTTATCCATGTTGCGCATTTGCTCAAACAAGCGATCAAATTCAGGATTTTGATAATTAACGGCATTTTCGCCACCGTGTTTAACTTTTGAGTTAGCGCCATAGAGCAAGAAAAATAAATTTTCAGGATCAGGATAATCGACATTCCAGCCCCACACAAAAATCTGTTCATTGCCTGCCCGCATTTTTTCCTGAAAACGGTTGTAATCGGTAGCGCGAATAACCAGTTTGATACCCAGCTTTTCAAATTGTTTGCGATACCAGTTCATGGTCGGGCGATCATCAATACTGACTGACGTGGTATCAAAATACAGAATCAACGACTCTTTGGTTTTCTGATCAATACCGGCAGGATAACCGGCCTCATCCATCAATTGACGCGCCACAGTTATTTTTTTACGCTGCGCCTTATTATCAATCCAATCGTAACTGTAAGGATTGACACCGTCTTTATCTTCAGCGTAACCATAAATGCCGGGTGGAATAACACCTTGAGCGGCAACACCACGTCCGTTTCTAAAAATGGAAATATATTCTTCATAATCCACGGCAATGCCTATCGCCTGACGTAATTTTCTTGCTCTTTCACTATCACCACCTACGGTAACATCGAGCATATTAAAACCCATATAAAAAATAGAGGTCTCTACCTGGGTTTGTAACTGGATGCCTTTTTCCTTCATGGAATCTGTTAAGGCAACACCTCCACTGCCGGTAAATTGTATAGCCTGATCAAAACTATCTGAAGCAATGCCCGACGCATCATAATAGCCCTGCAAAAATTTAGTCCAATAAGGAATGGTTTCCTTCTCCAGCATAAAAACAACTTTATCGATAAAAGGCAGTTGTTTTCCTGCATCTGTTAGCAAGCCAATTTTTTTATCTTCAGTCTCACCTTCAAAGGGATATTTTTCCAAATGAAAGGACGGATTTTTAAGCAAAATCATGTGTCGATTGGGATTATTTTCAGCCAATAAATAAGGCCCTGAGCCTAGTGGAAACCAGTCCAAGGTAATATTTTTATCAGACAATCCCGGTTGCTCATAAAACACATCCGCTTCCCAAGGCATAGGCGAAAAAAACGGCATGGCCAACCAGAAAATAAATTGAGGATATTTACCTTTAATACGGATGCGATATTGATAGCGATTGATGACTTTTACGCCCGTCATCGGTAGGGCTTTGATATCGGTCTTGTTCTTATCACTGATTTGTTTGGAAAAATCATCAAAACCAACGATATAATTTTTCATGATTTCAGCGACAGGCGATTGTATTTTAGGATGCGCCAACCGTTTAACTTGATACACATAATCATCAGCGGTAAGCTCACGCGAACCCGTATTATTAAAATCGTTTAGCGTTTTAAGTGACTGAATTTGTACCGACGTCAGATGATGATATAGATAATTGTCCTGCGTGTCTTTAGCCAATGCGGGATGCGGTTGGTAATTAATATCGGTTTTAATATCAATGATATAGTCAGTATAGGCAATATCGCTAACCTGTGCGCCCTTCCCTAATTTTTCACCGTTTTTATTCAAATAGTTAATCTCCGGCATTTTGCTTGCCGTCAAAGTTGTCAATTGATAGGGTCTTTTTAAATAATGGTATTGAAACGGCGGCTCATAAATCTGCGCAATAAAGGCATATTCATTTTCACTGTAAGCAACCGCTGGATCTAAATGCTTAGGGCGCTCTGAAAAAGATTGGTACAAAATCGAGAGCTTACCTTCATTCTCTGTGTAAGGGTTGTTGAATTGTGGAACATCGCAAGCCGTCAACAGTACGGTGAGGCATAATAAAATGTGATAGGTTGGTATCTTCATAGACAAAAAACTGGACATCGATAATCGGGTAGTAGATACTTGAAGGATCATCCATTAAATGTGAATGGGTGCAGGTCAAAATCCGTAGAAACGCGATTAATCGCGTCTCTACTATTGTAACAACAAAAACAAAAATACGGGGAGATGATAATGGGTTTTATGCAGGGAAAACGGGTCTTAATTGTAGGTTTAGCCAGTAATCGTTCTATTGCATGGGGTATTGCTCAAGCCATGCATCGCGAAGGTGCTGAATTAGCTTTTACCTTCCAAAATGAAAAGCTGCAAAGTCGAGTCGAAGAGATGGCTGAGCAATGTAATTCAAAAATCACTATTGAATGCGATGTCAGCATTGATGAGCATATTAGCAATGTATTTGCCAAGCTAGGCCAACAGTGGGATGGTTTGGATTGTATCGTTCATTCGGTTGCTTTCGCGCCACGTGATGCCCTTAATGGTGATTATGTTGACGTTACCACCCGCGAGAACTTTAAAACTGCTCATGACGTGAGTTCTTACAGCTTTACTGCTTTAGCGAAAGCAGGTCGAGCCCTGATGCAAGGTCGTAATGGTTCATTGCTGACCTTAACTTATCTAGGCGCAGAACGGGCAATTCCCAATTACAATGTCATGGGTGTTGCCAAAGCCAGCTTAGAAGCAAATGTGCGTTATATGGCCGTCGCACTAGGTGCGGA
Source organism: uncultured Methylococcaceae bacterium (assembly GCA_903839795.1). Classification (GTDB taxonomy): domain Bacteria; phylum Pseudomonadota; class Gammaproteobacteria; order Methylococcales; family Methylomonadaceae; genus Methylobacter_C. Next base: position 5,428 of record CAIMDR010000354.1, read on the forward strand.
AGGCACGCGTGTTAATGCTATTTCAGCGGGCCCTATTAGAACATTGGCCGCATCGGGCATTAATGATTTTAAGTCCATGCTAAATAAAGCGGCAGATACGTCTCCATTAAAGAGAAATATAACCATCGAAGAAGTGGGTAATGCAGCGGCTTTTATGTGTTCGGATTTAGCCTCGGGTATCACCGGAGAAATCACTTATGTTGATTGCGGTTATAATATTGCCGGTTTAGCAGCCGCATCTTGAGAGACTGCTAAGGAACATGCACAAAACAACTTGAGTACACTTTCCTCTACCTCTTTCGACGGGAGAGGATGATAGTCAGGTTATTTTATGCACATTCCCCGACACATAAAAAAGGGAGCTTAACGGCTCCCTTTTTTTATTCCCTATTTGACCCGGTTATTGGGCCTGAACCTGAGCCTTTGTATTAATCTCTACATCCGCCTCTACTTGCAAACTGTTCAATACCTGATTGAATTCAGTTTGACCAAAGGCATTGGCAATATTCTTCTTCGCCAGCTCCATCTGTTTCTTGTCGTCTTCACTCATAATACCAGCGGTAACCTTTGTTAAGCTCACCAAAACTTGCTCGCCAGATGGCAATACTGCAATAAAAATACTCGGTTTACCGCCGACAGGCTTAGCTGCTTTAAAAACGGCTTCACTCAACTGCTCAGGCAATTTATTTTTGCCGCGTGCCAGTCCTTTTTCTGCCTTAATTTCCAGCTTGTTTTCAGTCGCTACGACCTGAATAGACTCACCCGCTTGCAAGCGTTCTTTTATTTGCTTTGCTTTTTGGACTGTCAGTAACTGAGCTTTTTCTTTTGATAAAACCGCTGCCACTTCTTGTTTAACTTCGTTGAGGTCGCGCTTGGCGGCTACCTTATGCTCTAAAAGCCGCACCACTACCAAACGATCAGCGCCCAACTCTATCGGTGTACTGTTGTTACCTTGCAAAACTTCTTCAGAGAACGCGGCATTGCGTACCTTCTCATCCGCGGCAATACCTTCACCTTTTTCTTTGGTAAACAGGGCTGATTTTTGAACGGAAACATTCAGAGCATCAGCAACCGTTTGCAGGTTGTCAGGGTGCTCATAACTCATTTCAGTTAATTTCTGGCCGGCCTCATAAAAAGCATTTTCTGCTTGGGCTTTTTGATAAGCTAGAGTGACCTCATTTTTAACACTATCAAACGATTTAATATCTCCAGGCATCAGTTCAGTGACTTTTATTAAATGATAGCCAAACGCTGATTTTACCGGATTTGATACTTCACCCAGTTTCAAAGTACTCGCTGATTCTTCGAATGCTTTTTCCATGACGCCCACGTTAAAAAGCCCCAAATCGCCCCCTTTTTTAGCGGTCAATTTATCATCAGACACTTCTGCGGCCAGCGCAGAAAAATCTTTGCTTGTCAGATCCTGCTTTGCTTTCAGCGCTTTTTCCAAAGCCTGTTTTTCAGTGATCTTGTCATTAACCATAAAAAGAATATGACTAATTTTTCTACGCTCTGGCGTAGTGAATTGATCTTTTTGCTCTTCATAGAAAGCTTTTAACTTTTCATCGGTAACGACTACTTTCTTGGCAATATCTTCAAGTGACAAGGCAACAGACTCAACAGAAACCTGCTCAGGCGTACTATATAAATCTTGGTGCTGCTGATAATAGGCTGATACTTCGTCGGCTGTCGGTTGTTCCTTCAATGCTTGCACGGGAACAGTGACATAATCGACATCACGCAGTTGATTTTGGATTTTAAAAAAACTTTCCACATCATATTGTGTAGCGAAACTGCTATCTACAATACTGTGCTGGAACTGTTCCATGATCAACGCATTTTTAATTCTGCTTACAAATTCTGCGGACGAAATCCGTTGGGAACTCAGTAATGACTTAAATTGCTTATCGCTAAATTTACCATCCACCTGAAAATAAGGCAGACCTTTGATAAAATCTCTCGCCTCATCATCAGTAACAACAAGACCCTCGGCATGTACATATTGCAATAAAACTTCGTCTTTTATCAGCTTTTGCAATGCCTGTGCTTTTACAGCTTGTTCATCAATACCCAAACCCTGAAGGTTTTGGCTATATTGCTCATAAGCTTTATTAACATCGCGCTGATAAAAATCCTTATCACCGACCGATGCAACCGCCGCTTCTTTTCCGGTATCCAAATAATTATTAATGCCCCATAAAGCAAAAGGTACACAAATTAATATCAAAATACCCCATGCAAAAGCACCTTGCGCTTTTTCTCTAATTTTCGTCAGCATAGATCAGTCCTTAGGAATCAATTTATAAAGCAAAAAAAAACCCCGAACCAGACGGTTCGGGGTTTTTTAATTTGGCGGAGTGGACGGGACTCGAACCCGCGACCACCGGCGTGACAGGCCGGTATTCTAACCAACTGAACTACCACTCCAAAGTCTGGTGGG
>CAIMDR010000355.1 GCA_903839795.1 uncultured Methylococcaceae bacterium
CCAAAGGGTTTAATCAACCGAATTCCCAGCTCTTTCAATTGCTCATCCGTAACAACGGCTGGCGCACTGACCAACGGACACGCCGCTGACTGGGTTTTTGGGAAGGCGATTACATCACGAATAGAACTTGATCCGGTCATCAACATCACCAAACGATCCAAGCCAAACGCCAAACCACCATGAGGGGGCGCACCGTATTTTAACGCATCCAACAGGAAGCCGAATTTCTCTCTGGCTTCTTCTTCGCCAATGCCCAAAATTCCAAACACGGTTTGTTGCATGGACGTGCGGTTGATACGAATAGATCCACCGCCAACTTCAGTACCGTTTAACACCAAATCATAAGCGCGTGATAACGCCTCAGCCGGATTGGCTACCAACTCTTCGACCGAACAACTGGGCGCGGTAAAAGGGTGATGAATGGCGTTAAAGCGGCCGCTTTTTTCGTCCCAATCAAACATGGGAAAATCAACAACCCAAACCGGTTTCCATTCACCCACCATCAATTTAAGATCCTGACCCAATTTGACGCGCAACGCACCCATTGCTTCATTAACAATATTGGCTTTATCTGCACCAAAGAAGATTAAATCACCGGTTTGTGCGCCGGTTTTAGCCAGTACACTGTCCCACACTTCTTTGGGGGCAAATTTTACGATAGGTGATTGCAAGCCCTCAAGGCCGGCAGCCAAATCATTAACCTTAATATAAGCCAAGCCTTTAGCGCCATAAATACTGACAAACTTGGTCAATTCATCAATATCTTTACGGCTTAATTCACTCGCGTTTGGCACACGCAGGGCAACCACGCGACCTTTTGGATCATTGGCGGGAGCTGAGAATACTTTAAAATCGACGTCTTTCATGTCGTCGGCAATATCAACCAACTCTAGTGGAATGCGTAAATCAGGGCGATCAACACCAAAGCGTGAGATCGATTCCTGATAGCTCATGCGTGGAAATTTAGCATCCAACTCGACATTAATCACTTTCGCAAATAATTGACGAATCATTTCTTCCATGACTTCCATTATTTCGTTTTCATCCATGAAGGATGTTTCTATATCCAACTGGGTAAATTCAGGTTGTCTGTCAGCACGCAAATCTTCATCGCGAAAGCAACGCACAACTTGATAATAGCGATCCATACCGGCAATCATCAACATTTGTTTATACAACTGAGGTGATTGCGGCAGGGCAAAAAACGAATTTTCGTGGGTACGACTGGGCACGATATAATCGCGCGCACCTTCGGGTGTCGCCTTGGTTAAGTAAGGCGTTTCAATTTCAAAAAACTCGTTATCATCCAGAAAGTTTCTTAAAATACGCGTAACATCACGACGCACCTTCATTTTCTCCTGCATCGCAGTCCGGCGCAGATCAATATAACGATAACGTAAACGCAGTTCTTCGTTGACTTCAATATCGCTTTCAATCGGAAACGGCGGCGTTTCGGATTCATTTAAGACTTCAATTTCATTAGCCAGTATTTCAATGGCGCCAGAGTGCATGTTCGCATTAACGGTACCCGTCGGACGATCACGAACCAGCCCTGTTATTTTTAATACATATTCACTGCGGACATGTTCAGCAATGGCAAAAGTATCCGCTACGTCAGGATCAACCACGACTTGTACCAAGCCGGCACGGTCTCTAAGGTCAATAAAAATAACGCCGCCGTGGTCGCGACGTCTATGCACCCAACCGCAGATTGAAACGGTTTCGCCTAGCTGTTGTGTATTTAATTCTCCGCACTTGTGGGTACGCATAAAGTTTTTCCTGTGGATTAAAAAGTTGTTTATTACTATTTATTAAAGGTGATGACAGCACGCTGTTTAAGGCGAAATCATGATTTGATTTAACCAGTCGTCTATTTTATTAATCACTTTTACTACTGGCAGCAGAATTGCCTGCTTTTGGAGCACTAGGTGCTGAAGCTTCGCCCGCTACATTTTTCTTGGCGCCGCTCTTAAAATCGGTTTCGTACCAACCGGTGCCTTTTAATCTAAATCCGGCAGCCGAGATTTTTTTCATTAATTCCGGCTTTGTGCAGGCAGGACAAAAAGTTAAGGGATCAGCACCCAGTTTCTGTAACGCTTCGTGCTCATGCCCACAGGACTGGCATTGGTATTCGTAAATTGGCATTAACCACTCCGACAACAAAAAATAATAACTATAAATAAGGGCTGAATTTAGCTTTTCCAGACACTTACTATAAAATAACCGCCTATTTTACAGACACACAGCCAACAATGAAAACATTAACCATAACCCGCCCCGATGACTGGCATCTACATGTACGAAACGGCGCCATTTTAAAAGCCGTGTTACCGCATACTGCCAAGCAATTTGCACGCGCCATTATTATGCCTAACCTTAAGCCGCCGGTGACCACAGTGACTCAAGCCTTGGCGTATCGCGAAGAAATATTGCAAGCAATTCCGGCGGGTATTGATTTCACCCCCTTAATGACGCTGTATCTAACCGGCTCTACGACGGTCGCCGAAATAAAAAAAGCCGCCGAGTCTGACCCCGTTTATGCGTTTAAATTGTATCCAGCAGGCGCTACCACCAATTCGGATTCCGGTGTTGCTGATATTAAAGCCATTTTTCCGTTACTGGCAGAACTGGAAAAATACAATATTCCCTTGCTGATTCATGGTGAAGTGACCGACGTACACTGTGATATTTTTGACCGTGAACGAGTGTTTGTTGACACCAGCTTGACCGCTATTGTCGATAACTTCCCCGGCTTGCGCGTGGTCGTTGAGCACGTTACCACCACTGAAGCTGTGCAGTTTGTGCAAGCCGCCAGCAATCAGGTCGCCGCAACCATTACCCCCCAACATCTTTTGTTTAACCGTAACGCCCTACTGGCAGGCGGCATCCGCCCCCATTATTATTGCTTGCCGATACTCAAGCGTGAACCGCATCGTCTGGCATTGGTTGCCGCCGCGACCAGTGGCAATCCAAAATTCTTTTTAGGCACCGACAGTGCACCACATACTACTTTGTCAAAAGAAACCAGTTGCGGTTGTGCCGGCTGTTACAGTGCTCACGCTGCCTTGGAACTTTACGCCGAGGCCTTTGAGCACGCCGATGCCTTAGACAAACTGGAAGGCTTTGCCAGTTTTTACGGAGCAGATTTTTACCATTTACCCAGAAACACGGGCACGGTCACTTTAGAAAAGTCCACCTGGAAAATTCCCGCCAGTTACGGAGAAAACGACACCCTCATCACGCCACTTAAAGCCGGTGAAGATCTGGGTTGGAAAATACAATCCATACACGAAGCAGATTAAAACCGTAATATTTTACCTTGTTACGCCCAACTTGGCGTAACATGCCTTAACTTTTCGATACCTTTGGATACCACCCAACCTAATGGATACACCTGCAATTCCTCTAGCCCAACGCTTTAGAGGCTACCTCCCTGTCATCGTCGACATAGAAACAGCCGGCTTTAATCCCAAAAAAAATGCCTTACTGGAAATTGCAGCCGTTATTGTTGAACTTAACAGTAATAATGAGCTGGAAATCACCGAACGCTATACCACGCATGTGGTACCTTTTAAAAATTCCGAACTCGATCCGGCGGCTCTCAAATTTAATGGCATCGATCCGTACCACCCGTTTCGTATGGCAATCGATGAAAAAGATGCGCTGGATATGCTCTTTAAACCGATTAAACAGGCCGTAAAACGTAACAACTGCACACGAGCCATTTTGGTAGGACACAACCCTGCTTTTGATATCGCTTTTTTAAATGCCGCTATCCAGCGCACCCAAATAAAACGCAGTCCTTTCCATCCGTTCAGCTCCTTTGACACCGCGACATTGGGTGGATTAGCTTATCAACAGACGGTACTGGCAAAAATTGCCCAAGCAGCGGGTTTGGAATGGGACAACGAAAAAGCCCATTCAGCGTTATACGACGCTGAAAAGACCGCTGAGTTATTCTGTCTGATTGTTAATAAATGGAACCGTCTTGAAGCGCTTGATATGTGATAATAAATCAGACACAATTCCAAAAAACACGTAATAATTCAGACAGGTTGGGCACATTTTTTCGTGCCCGACCTTTCCACGTTAAAATATAACCAGATTAGAAAGTTACCTAAGCCCATTCCGCACACAAATTCTCTGCCTGTTCCAGCACCAGTTGTACCGCTTCTTCCTGTTTTTCAGGCGGGTATTTGTATTTGCGCAATATCCGCTTTACCATTAAGCGTAAACTGGCGCGGACACTTTCACGTACCGACCAGTCTACGCGAGTGCTTTTACGCAAACTTTCGGCCAGTTCATGGGCGATTTTCTTGAGGGTTTCATCACCCAGTTCACGTACTGATTCTTCATTGTTTGCCAGCGCATCATAAAAAGCCAGTTCGTCACTGTTAAGGCCCAAATCGGCACCCCGGTTCACCGCTTCCTTAAACTTTTTCGCCATCTGAATCAGCTCTTCCATGACCTGCGCGGTTTCGATGGAGCGATTTTGATAGCGCTTGATGACGTTGGCGAGCAGTTCCGAGAACTTGTTTTGCTGCACGACATTACTGGCAAAGCGGCTTTTAATTTCCCCTTCCAACAAACGTTCCAGCAATTCCACGGCAAGATTACGTTCCGGCAGGTTGCGCACGTCGTTTAAAAAATCTTCATCCAGGATGCCGATATTAGGTTTCTCCAGACCAACGGCGTTAAAAATATCCACCACTTCTTCAGAGACGACCGCCGAGCCGATGATTTGGCGTATGGCCAGTTCGCGTTCTTCATTGGTTTTCTTTTTGCCGCTGATTTCTTTCTTGGTCAACAATACTTTAACCGCCTGAAAAAAAGCCACTTCTTCACGCGCGGCCTTGGCTTCATCCAGGGTACAACAAAGCGTAAACGCTTTGGACATGGCCAGTGCCGTGTCACAAAAACGCTTTTTACCTTCCTTGATACCGAGTACATGGTTTGCTGTCTTTGCCAGTGTTTTGTGGCCGCCGGTTAAAAAATCACTGTAATCAAAGCCATGCAACAAGGCTTGCAGAATATCGAGTTTTTCGGCCAATACGGCGTAGGCTTCATGCGCGTCAACAGTCGGACGGCCGCGTCCTTTGCTGGCGGTGTATTCCTTCAAGGCTTGTTTCAAATCGCTGGCGATGCCGATGTAATCGACCACCAAACCACCTTGTTTGTCACGAAACACCCGGTTAACCCTCGCAATCGCTTGCATCAAGTTATGGCCTTTCATAGGCTTGTCGATATACATGGTATGCACGCAAGGCGCGTCAAAGCCGGTCAGCCACATGTCACGCACAATCACCAGACGCATGGGATCTTCAGGGTCTTTAAAGCGTTTTTCCAGGCGTTTTTTGACTTGCTTGGAATAGATATGCGGTCGCAATAACGGTTTGTCACTGGCAGAGCCGGTCATCACGACTTTGATCACGCCTTTTTCCGGATCATCATCATGCCATTCCGGTCGCAGGGCGATAATGGCGTTGTACAAATGCACGGAAATGTCACGGCTCATGGCGACAATCATGGCTTTGCCGGTTTGTGCCTTGCTGCGTTCCTCAAAATGCGCAACCAGATCGGCTGCGACCTGTTGGATGCGCGGTTCCGCACCGACAATGCTTTCCAGTGCCGACCAGCGGCTCTTTAGTTCAGCAATTCTCATTATGGCATCAATCGGCTAAAATAGCAGGCTGACTTTACCGATGAGACCAATTTATGAGCGCCCCCTTTTGGAAAAAATGCATTGAGCCTTAGCGATGTGACCAAGCAAATGCGTACTGTTTTCGAAACCTTCACC
>CAIMDR010000356.1 GCA_903839795.1 uncultured Methylococcaceae bacterium
AACTCCGCTATTTTTGTCCCGGCTAAAGCAGGTAGTCGGATTTTTTATAAGGTGTACCATACTAGCGGATTTGTCTGCCTTTCTCTTTCAAACCTGTCTATAGGCTATTTCAGCGTAGATGAATCGGTGTAAATAAACGACTGGAGTCCATAGCCAGCCTTCACCAGCCAAAAAGTTTTCGATAGAAATGTGCAGACAAGTGGCTCAAGGAATATCCAATCTCACTCCACGCCAACAACTATGCCTTTTTTATACTGGAAAACACCAAATCCTCCAGAAACCTTACAATCTCTGCCTCATTTTTATCTTGCCCAAAGTCGGTCAGCGACGGCAAATTATTCATAAAAAAATTCTGAAAATGGGCCATTTCAATAATGGTGGACGCTAATGATTTTGGGTATTTGTATTGCGGACTGCACTCCAAAATCATATTTCCAATAACAGCACAAAGGTCTTTGTAGGGTTTAAACAAGTGATCCTTGTTATCTTCGGATACCCGTTTGGTCAAATAGGCTTTGGTGCCTTCAGTAATAATGATTTGATGAAGGATACTTTCATCGACATAAAGGGTGCAGCTATCGTCCTCCACGGTGGTCGCCAATAATTTAATCACCCTCTTGAGCCTAAGCACAGCGTCTTTAATATTGTTGGTCTGGAAAGTAACCTGGTATTCAAGCCAACTCCAATACCAGGCGGTAAGATAAATCAGCAACCGGTGCTTGTTTTCAAAATACCGGTAAATTCCCGCTTCCGTCGTACCAATGTCGACAGACAGTTTTTTAAACGTAAAGGCTTCAAACCCGTTTTTGTGAATTAACTGAATGCTGTGCAGAATGATTTTTTTCCCCAGTTCGGATTGCTCGGGGTCTCTGATGAATAATTTTTCATTCATTTTAATTTTTAATTGTATGTCCATAGTGGCCTGATTTGCCTTTTCCTCTGACTATTTATGCAGTAAATCGATTGTTTTCACAGGGACTTTCTGATGCCCTTGAAAAAAGCATAACCGAAAGTGTTGCAATTTGCAAAGATAGTGTTACTATCTTTTAAAACACATTTACTATCCTTTACTTTGGGCGCATAAAAATCATGAAAACATTAACTAAAGAAATGCAAACCGCCATTACGCCCGTAATGGCATTAGGCTTATTAAAAGAGGGCAATAAACGCTTTGTCAATAACCTTAAAGTCAACCGTAACCTGTTGCAACAGGCCAATGAAACCTCCGACGGGCAACATCCGTTTGCGGTTATTTTAAGTTGCATAGATTCCCGTACCTCGGTTGAACTGATTTTTGACCAGGGTTTGGGCGATGTGTTTAGTGTGCGTATTGCGGGCAATATTATTAACGAAGATATTCTGGGCAGCATGGAGTTTGCCTGTAAAGTGGCGGGTTCAAAAATAATAGTGGTTTTAGGCCATACCCGATGCGGTGCCGTAAAGGGCGCTTGCGACCATGTAGAAATGGGCAACCTGACGGCGCTGTTAAGTAAGATACAGCCTGCGGTTTATGATGAAAAAACCGAAACAGAAAATCGACATTCAGGCAACAATGCATTTGTGGAAAAAGTGTCCGTCATCAATGTAAAAAGGACGGTACAAGCCATTATGGAACGCAGCCCGATTTTAAAGGATATGATTGAAACCGGTGCCATAGGTATTGTTGGCGGCACACACGACATAACAACAGGTGAAGTCGGTTTTTATGATGATACTTTAATTATTAATAATCCTTAGCCTTTAAGGCAGGTGTAAAAGATCGCCCCCATAACTACAAGGAACCGACTCGTGAACCTATCATCCGATGACAAAGAACTCCGCCACTCGATCCACCAACTGGATTCCTTATTGACGCAGGTATTAAAAACACAGGCCCGGCCTGAAACCGTCGCCACGGTTGAACAACTGCAACAGCGTTTTGCCGGATTGTTGAGCGACAGTAGCCAACTCGGGCGGCTGCATCTTCTGGAAACGGTCGAAGGCCTGGATCCCGAGGCCATTGCCGAGGTGGTGCGCGTATTTAATCGCTATTTCAGCCTGCTCAATATTGCCGAGGAAGCTCATTACCTAAGGCTACGGCGACGGCAAGCCGAACAAGGAGGGCACTACTGGCCAGGTTCCTTTCACGATACCTTGCTCACGCTCAAGGAATCAGGGGTAACGGCGGACAAACTTCAGGTTCTGCTGGACGAACTGTTGTACCTGCCGGTGATGACTGCCCATCCGTCAGAGGTCAAGCGGCGCACTGTCAAGAGCGCCTTGCGCAATGTGTTTCTGACCCAGGAAGCGTTGGGCGATAACGGCTTGAAAGGCTATTTTCGCGAAGAAGCGCTAGAGCGGCTGCAATGTCAGATTCAAATGCTGTGGAAAACCGACGAGGTGCGCACCCGGAAACTGGGCGTGGCCGACGAGATTGATGCCGGGCTGTTCTATTTTTCACTGTCCCTGTTCGAGGCGACAGCCCGGGTTTACCGCAATTTCGAACGTTCTTTGAGCGATGTGTATGGGGAAGACGTGGCCAGGCAAATTCGTGTGCCCAGTTTTTTGTGCTTCGGTTCCTGGATCGGCGGCGACCGCGACGGCAATCCCAACGTCACTTCCGAAACCACCATTCTGGCCTTGCGCCTGCAAGCGCAAACCATTTTGCAGGAGTATATTCGCCGTCTGGACGAATTACGCGGTCAGCTTTCTCATTCTGAGGGTCTCTGCGAACTATCGGCAGCATTTTTAGACAATCTTGAGGCCGACCGCGCCTCGCTTGGCGTATCCATAGCCGAGCTGGAAAAACCCTATTTACAAGAGCCTTACCGACACAAGCTGGCGCTGATGAAGCACAGCATGAAGTGCGCTCTCATGCAGGTTCGACAACATCTGAGCGGTGAACCGGAGCTGCCGGATCGTCATGCCTATCCTGGTATAACTGCGTTTTTGGACGATTTGCGGCTAATCGACGCTTCCTTGCGCGGCCACGGCGATGCGGCTATTGCCGATTTGGAACTGCATGATTTAATCCGCCTCGCTGAAACCTTTGGCTTCCACCTAATGCAACTGGACGTGCGCCAGGAATCAAGCCGGCATACCCAGGCGGTGGCAGATATTTTGGCGGCCGCGTTGAGTCTGGATTATCTTGCCCTGGATGAAAACCAGCGTCTCGAGCTGTTGAGCGAGGCTATCGCTGCACCGGGCGGACTGATGTACGATCTTGCCACTTTGTCTCCGGCCAGCCGAGAAACGTTGGAAACATTCGACGTCATGGCGTGCATGAGACGGGAAATCAGTCCGGACTGCTTCGGTAAATACGTGATTTCCATGACGCACAACGCCAGCCATGTCATGGAGGTGATGCTGCTGGCGGCGCAAAGCGGCTTGGTTGGTCGCCTTGGTGGCCATTGGCATTGTCATATCGGCGTGAGCCCCTTGTTTGAAACCATCGACGATCTCAACCGGATTGAAGAGGTGCTCACCCGGCTGTTCGACACCCCGATCTATCGGGAGTTGCTGCGGGTTTCCGGCGACAGCCAAGAGATCATGCTGGGCTATTCCGATTCCTGCAAAGACGGCGGCATTCTGGCTTCAGCGTGGGGATTGTCACGAGCGCAGCGGCAAATCATCGCCATTGCCGAACAGCGTGGCATCAAGTGCCGTCTGTTCCATGGCCGTGGCGGCACGGTAGGACGTGGCGGCGGCCCTACTCACGAGGCGATCCTGGCACAGCCACCGGATACGGTGCGCGGACAAATCAAATTCACCGAGCAAGGCGAGGTGCTGTTCTACCGTTACAACAATATGGAAACCGCGACCTATGAATTGACGATGGGCGTGACCGGCCTGCTCAAGGCCAGTGTCAGTTTGGTACAACCCGTGCCACACGACCGTCTGGAGGATTTGGCGGTGATGGATGAACTGGCGCGAATCGGCGAACTTGGTTACCGTGAACTGACCGAGCACACCCCCGGATTTCTCGATTATTTCTACGAAGCCACACCCGTCAGCGAAATTGGCGGTCTCAACATCGGTTCACGCCCATCGCATCGTAAAAAAGGGGATCGCTCAAAAGACTCGGTACGCGCCATTGGTTGGGTATTTTCCTGGGCTCAGTCGCGGCAAACCTTTCCCGCCTGGTACGGCATTGGCTTGAGTCTTTCGACCTGGTGTGCCGGCAAGCGTGAGCGTCTGGAAAAGCTGCGGGAAATGTACCGGGACTGGCCGTTTTTTCGCAATCTGTTGAGTAACGCCCAGATGGCGCTCAGCAAATCGGACATGAACATCGCCAAGGAATACGCCGGTCTGTGTGTCGAGCCGGAATCAGGCAAACCCGTCTATGAATTGATTGCCGATGAGCACCAACGCTGCGTGAAGTGGATTCTGGAGATTGCGGAAACGGATCGGTTGTTGGCGGAGAACCCTGAACTTGCCGACTCTCTGCAACGACGCCATGCTTACCTCGGGCCGCTCAATTACCTCCAAGTGTTTTTGTTGCGTCGGGTGCGGGAAATTGACCCAAAGAACCCGGGCGAAAGTCCCTGGATGAAACCGCTGTTGCGTTCCATCAACGCCATTGCGGCGGGGATGAGGAACACCGGCTAAGACGCACTTTTTGGCTGACAGCTTTAGACGGAACAAGAAAAAAGGCTTAACCGTCAATACATTAACTGGCTACCAATTTAAAGCGGGACAGATAAATAAAACCGGCCTATTGATTCCGGGAGCGCTGAGCCCCAGCTCGGCGTAGTTACCAATAGTCAGTAATCGGTTTGACTATCCCGTGCCGAGCTGGGGCTCGGCGTTCCCAGAAAGTTATCTGTCCTGGCATCAGTTGGTATCTTTTTTTAATAAACCGCCGAATGGCTGCGTCACTCACGTTTCGAAACCATCAAGCGCGACGCAGTATTGGAGTTTTTTAAAAGGAAGAGAAGGGGGTGAAAAAGCTTTCTATTCGTAGTAA
>CAIMDR010000357.1 GCA_903839795.1 uncultured Methylococcaceae bacterium
AGTGAATTGTTAAACCTGCTGGCAGAGAGCGGGTTTTGTAGTGATGATGAGGCGCTGTTATCCAGTAATTTAGATTTGGCTTTGGATTTAAGCAAGTTGTTGGTGTGGGATTTTTATCCTTCTTTATTGGCCGCTGACAAGGCATCAACTATTTCCGCGCTGGCGGTCATGGCAGAACTTTATCAGCAACGTGCTGACCGGTCTTATTTGTTGTTTAGAAGTACGATTAGCAAGTTACACCAGTTTTTGCTGGCCGTTAGCTAATGGCCGACAGTCAAATCGGCTTGTATTTAATCGCCTACGACATTGCCAATCCCAAGCGCTTGTCGCGGATCCATCGAGTACTTAAAAAACAGGGCTTGCCGGTGCAATATTCAGTGTTTACCGTGGTGATAAAACGTAAGGCGTTATTGCGGCTGTTGGAAACCATCAGCGAACTGATTCATCCTGCCCAAGATGATATCCGTTGCTATCGTTTACCGGAACGCGCCGACATCAAAACCTTGGGCAGGCAATTTTTTCCGGAAGATGTGATGTTGTTTACCGGCGGTATTAATCGCTTATTCGGTGGGTAATAACATGGATAGTTAGGGTTGCGTGAAATTTGGAATCGATACCTTCGCTACAGTGCCTTGCTGCTGGATTATTTACCAAGGATCAGCGTGCCGAAAATTTAAAAACTTGAAAATTGAGTTTCAGTTGAAAGAAGCCGAAATCTAAATAATCCGAAACACCAAAAATCCGCGTTTCCTAATTCTAAAAAGTAACGATCATATTGATGATTATTAAACAACAACCATTGGGAAGCAAAAAGCAAATTAGTGTACAAAATTTATTATGCCTATACACATTCACACATATTGCCCTGCACACCAAGCAGATGACCAGGCCCACTGAAAATTGTAGCCACCCAACCAGCCGGTCACATCGACCACTTCACCGATAAAATAAAGCCCCGGCACCTGCTTGCTTTCCATGGTTTTGGAGGAAAGTGCTTCGCAATCTACGCCACCCACGGTTACCTCGGCCGTCCGATAACCTTCAGTACCACCAGGTTTAATCGTCCAGTTGTGTAGCTGATCGGCAATCTGCTGAATCTGACGGTCAGATAAATCCGGTAACGACAGGGTTAAGAGCTCTTCAGGTAACAAACAGCTAACCAGTCGTTTGGGTAAATAGCCGTCCAAAATGGTTTTTAAAGTGCTCTTTAATTTTTGCTGACGTTTTGCTTTAAGCTCTGTAGCCAGGTTAAATTCAGGCAATAGGTCAATTACCAGCGATTCGCCTCCGGACAGCCAGTAAGAGGAAATTTGTAATACCGCAGGCCCACTCAAGCCACGGTGCGTAAATAATACATTTTCATTAAAAGTCTGCCGTTTGTTACTGATACTACAAGGCACGGCAATACCTGATAAAGGAGAAAATTGTTCTTTATCTTCCGGTTGCAGGGTTAATGGGACCAAGCCTGCGCGAGTCGCTACGACAGGAATACCAAATTGCCCGGCTATTTTATAGCCAAAGGGTGATGCACCCATTTTGGGAATGGACAGTCCGCCGGTGGCAACCACTAAAGACTCGCAGCTTATATCACCCTGATTGGTTTTGAGATGAAACCCGTTGGTTAATTTTTCCAGGCTTTCTATGGCAGTATTAATTTGCACGACGACGCCGACAGCTGCACATTCTTTTAATAGCATGTTTAAAATGTCTTTTGCGCTGTCATTACAAAACAACTGCCCGTGATCTCTTTCATGATAAGGGATTTGGTAGCGTGCGATTAATGCCAAAAAATCCCACTGGGTATAGCGACTCAGTGCCGACTTACAAAAATGCGGATTATTTGAAATAAAATTATCAGGTTCGATAGAATAGTTGGTAAAATTACAACGACCACCACCGGACATCAGGATTTTTTTCCCTGCCTTATTGGCATGATCCAGCACCATGACTTGTCGCCCCCGCTTACCTGCTTCAATAGCGCACATCAAACCCGATGCACCGGCTCCGATAATGATGACATCGGCTTTAGTCATGACCCACACCCACAAAAAACTGGTAATTATACCTTATTTGCTGCTAAAAAATTAAATGATGACGTTTTCAGAATGGCCAACCCAAAAAAAATAGAACACCGATGACACGGATTTAACTGATAGACACGGATAAAATTATTTTTTTAACCCCGAACCTCATAAAATAACACCTATAACTTGATATTCAAGTTTTCTTATCTTGACTTTATAGGTCATTGATAAGTAAATTTATTGCCATGCATATAGGTAAAAAATGATAAGTAAAAAAGGCCATTTTTCTGTTTAATGCTTGTTATGCCTGGCTTTCAGAACGCAATGTAAAGATTAAGTACCAGAAATGGCGTAGGCCGGAATAAGGCTTTTCGAGCGCAAGTGAGAATAAGCGTTTCCGGCACCTCTGTACGAGAGTTGCCGGAAACGCCACCACGCGCTACGCTTGGGTGGCCTTATTCCGGCCTACGCCTGTTTCTTGTAATAGCTGTCTCACCAAAATAAAGACTCAAGGTATTTTTGTTCTAAATAAAATCCGTTGAAATCCGTTCAATCTGTGTCATCCGTGTTCTATGCATTTGCCGGGTCGAGACTGGACTAAATCGTGCATTGATAGTAAATAACCGAAGAAGTTGCACCGGTTATCAGGACTTAATCCGGTAATCTTTTGGACAAAAAAATAATAAACCTGTAATCTCCATAGACCATAAGTTATTTTTTTGTATAATCGAACGTTTTAGCGGTTAATATTCACTAATGCAAACACCTTTTAAGACCATAGGTATTATAGGAAAACCCAGCGACCCCAGCATTACTGAGACGTTGACCGGACTTTACAATTACTTAACGCAACATCATTACTCGGTGTGTGTTGCTGAAAACAGTGTAAAATTTATTAAAAATCACGCCATTGAAGCGTATTCCATGGCGGAACTGGGGCAACATTGCGATGTGGTTATCGCGGTTGGTGGGGATGGTACTTTTTTGGCCGCTGCGCGTGCCATTGTGGCTTATGATATCCCTTTAATCGGGATTAACTTAGGAAGACTGGGGTTTCTGGTAGATATATCGCCAAACCAACTGCCCGCTAGATTGCACCATATACTTCAAGGCCATTATTCGGAAGAAAAACGCTATTTATTACGCGCCAAAATAATCCGTGACAATCAGGTGATTCATGAAGAAACTGCCGTCAACGAAGTCGCCATTCATCGCTGGGTGACGCCCAGCATGATTGAAATTGTGACAAAAATTGATAATGTATTTTTAAATTCTCAGCGCTCTGACGGTTTGATTATCTCCACGCCAACCGGCTCAACCGCTTATTCTTTATCCGCAGGAGGGCCGATTTTGTATCCGTCTTTAAATGCTCTGGTATTGGTGCCACTTAATCCCCATACCTTATCAAACCGGCCCATTGTCATTCACGACTCTGCCGAGATTGAAATCAGCTTTTGCCAAACCAAGCAAATCAATGCCTTGGTTACTTGCGATCATATTGAAATTCCTGATGTTTTAATCAGTGATAAAATTTTGATTAAAAAAGACCTAAAACCGATTAGAATTCTTCATCCTGAAGGTCATGACTATTTTGCAATTTTAAGAAATAAATTAAACTGGAGCAGTGGCTACCACAGCTAATCACTATGCTATTAAACCTAAATATTATTGATCTCGCCGTCGTAAAATCACTCGATCTTGACCTTGAAAAAGGCATGTCGGTTCTTACCGGCGAAACAGGAGCGGGTAAATCTATTTTATTAACTGCTTTAGGCTTGGCGCTGGGTGATCGGGCTGATTCCGGCTACGTTCGACCTGAATGTAAACGCGCTGAAGTTAATCTTGAATTTGATTTAGCCGATGCGCCGGATGCTCAACAATGGCTGAAAGAAAACGAGCTGGATGACGAGCAACACTGCTTAATCCGGCGCATAGTGAACCAGGATGGGCGCTCAAAAGCTTACATCAACAACCGTCCCGTTACCTTGCAGTTTTTGCAGGAACTGAGTGAAAAGCTGGTTGAAATTCACGGTCAACACGCTCACCTGACTTTACTTAACAGTGATGAGCAACGCCGTTTACTGGATGCTTATGCAAAAAATCAAAGCCTTCTTGAGCAAGTCAACAGCTGCTATAAACAATGGCTGCTTGCCCATAAAGAACTGGCAAGTCTTATTAAGGCCAGCGTAGACCAATCAGAACGTGAAGAATTGCTGAGTTATCAGATTGAAGAATTACAACAATTGGATCTGGCGAACTTCAGTTATTCGGCTTTATCGGAAGAACACAGCAAGATGGCAAATCTGGGACAGATTTTATCCACAGGACAAGCCCAAGTTGACCTGCTTTATGAGGGAGACCCGCAATCGGTTAATCAAATGCTGAGCCACAGTGTCAGTGAGTTGACTCATATTGCCCAATTTGCGCCAGAATTAACTGAAATATGTACGCTTTTATCAGAAGCCCAGATTCAAACAGAAGAAGCCTCCATTCAATTACGCCGCTTTCTGGAATCCCAAGAAGCCGATCCACAACGCATGGACTGGCTGGAAAACCAGATTGGCGTTATTCAAAGCCTCAGTCGCAAGCATCACGTAACACCGGATGATCTACCTGAATTGGTAGACAAGCTTGAGGCTGAACTGGATGGGCTCACGCATAGCGGCGAACGCATTGAGACCTTAACCGCCGATACGACACAATTGCTTGCCCAATACCATCAATTGGCCGCACAATTATCTGGGCAACGACGTCAAACCGGACAGAAATTACAAAAACAAATTTCGGACATGATAAAAGAACTTGGAATGCCGCAAGGTGAATTTTTAGTTGATATTACCGATTTGGATACCGAGACTCCGAAACTAAACGGCAAGGATAAAATTGAGTTTTTAATCAGTGCCAATCCGGGGCTTCCCCCTAAACCACTGGCTAAAGTCGCTTCGGGAGGAGAATTATCGCGCATTAGTTTAGCCATACAAGTAACGACTTCTAATGATAAAACCACACCCACGCTCATTTTTGATGAAGTGGATTCGGGTATCGGCGGTGGCGTTGCTGAAATTGTCGGGCAAAAGTTACGCAGCTTAAGCCTTAATCGGCAAGTGATGTGTGTTACGCATTTACCGCAAGTTGCGGCACAGGCGCATCACCATCTTTACGTTGAAAAAAATAATAAAACCGACATAACATCATCCAGTGTCAGGTTATTGCATAATGATGAACGCATTGAAGAAGTTGCCCGCATGTTGGGTGGCGTTACCATTACCGCCAATACCCTGGCGCATGCCAAGGAGATGTTGTATCAATCCACTTCCGGCATCCTGCTGGAGGGTACAACCACAGGACACTAAAAAATGAATCGATTTCCAGCCGAATGGGAAAAACAATCTGCCATTTTAATATCATGGCCACATAAAACAGGCGACTTCAGCAATCGACTTGAATCTGTAGAGCAATCCTACAGCGTTATTGCTGATACGATTACCCAATATCAAAAACTCATTATCGTCTGTAGAGATGAGAGCCATCAGCAACATATTCGATCGTTAGTCAGTAATCACGATGCTATCGACTTTATCCATGCCACCGTTAATGATATCTGGGTTAGGGATACGGTTTTTCTTAGCGTAGAAAAGGGAGGTGCCATCACCCATCTTAATTTTCTTTTTAATGGCTGGGGGGAAAAATACCAGCATCAAAATGACAATGCCCTTAACCACAAACTATTAAATGCCAAGCCCTTTAAAGGCAAAGCGTATAAGGACATTGATTTTATACTGGAAGGCGGAAGTGTCGAAAGTGACGGTATTGACACTATTTTAACCACCAAGCAGTGCCTGTTAAATCCAAATAGAAACAACGGCCTGACACAACAGGAAATAGAACAGCAACTGCTGGAAAATCTGGGCGCTAAACGGGTATTATGGCTGGATCAGGAAAACCTGTCCGGCGATGATACCGATGCCCACATTGATACCCTGGCCCGCTTCTGTTCAGCTAATACCATTGCTCATACCAGTTGCGACGACGCTGATGATCTGCACTATACCAGCTTAAAATACATGGAAAGGCAACTACAGGACTTTAGAAACCAGGCAGGCGATCCCTACCATTTAGTCCCCCTGCCCTTGCCAAAACCGATTTATGACGAAGAAGGGCAACAATTGCCAGCCAATTATGCCAATTTCTTGATCATTAATCATGCCGTCATGGTGCCGGTTTATGGTGATCCTATGGACGCTGTTGCTCTGCAACGCTTGGCTGAATGTTTTCCTAAACATGAAATTATTGCAACCCCGTGTCGGCCACTGGTACATCAATACGGCAGTTTGCATTGCATGACGATGCAGATTCCTGAAGGCGTATTGAGTCCTGTTGTTTAAATAACCGGCTACCCATTAAAAACGAGATCATCCTTTCAACGGATGGTATCTGATTAAGTGGGCAGCCAATTTTATATGCCCACAGTTAAGGATGAACCGTTCATTCTCCCTCAGGGCATAAGTATCTACACAAGTACCAGCTCCTTCTCCCTTGAGGGAGACGGTTGGGATGAGGGGGATTTAACTGCTTGATTTTATTCTCCTCACCCCAACCCTCTCCAGCAGGAGAGGGAGCTTTTTGCTTAACTGTGGGCAGTGACGCTTTCATATCCAAGAAACATTAGGGACGTGGTTGCAAACCCCGTCCCGCTTGATGACGTTTTTCTTCGTGCTCTTCGTGTCTTCGTGGTGAATAAATTTATTTTTCTTCGTGTCTTAGCGGTGAATAAAAAAACTTACTTTTCTCCTTGAAACCCAACCAAATACTTCCCGTAGCCAGCCGCTGCCATTTCTTCTACCGGAATAAACCGTAACGCTGCCGAGTTAAGGCAATATCTAAGCCCGGTTGGTTTCGGGCCGTCAGTAAAAACATGACCCAGATGTGAATTACCATAACGGCTACGGACTTCAGTACGTGGCAAAATCATAAAAAAATCCTTTTTTTCAGCGACATTCTCAGGAACCAGTGGTTTGGAAAAGCTGGGCCATCCGGTACCGGAATCATATTTATCCCTGGATGAAAACAGCGGTTCACCGGTAACAACGTCCACATAAATACCGTCCCGTTTTTCATCCCAGTAGGTATTTTTAAATGGCGGCTCTGTGGATTCTTCTTGGGTTACCTTATATTGCAGAGGCGTTAGGGTTTTGCGTAAAACATCATCAGACGGTTTGCTGTAATGGCTGCCGGTCTTTTCCTGACTGACTTTTAAATGCAACTCATCGCCCCAGGTTTTTTCCAGATATTGATCGCGACCTGATTTAAAACGGTAGTAGTTATAGCGGACGGGGTTCTTTTTGTAATAATCCTGATGATAATCTTCAGCGGGATAAAAAGCCTCAAACTTTCTTATTTCAGTAATAACCGGCGCTGTATAACGCCCCGATTTAGTTAATACTTGACGTGACTGTTCAGCTTTTTGTTTTTGCTCTTCACTATGATAAAAAATCAACGACCGATATTGTTCGCCTCTATCAACAAATTGCCCGTCATTATCAGTTGGGTTAATCATCCGCCAGAACGCATCCAGCAGGGTTTCATAGCTGATTAGCTTGGGATCATAATAAACCTGAACGCTTTCTACATGACCGGTAGTTCCCATTGAAACCGCTTCGTAAGCAGGATTGGCAACGTGCCCACCACTAAAACCGGAAATAACTTCCTTTACCCCCACCAGCTTTTCAAAATCCGATTCCGTACACCAAAAACAGCCACCTGCAAAAGTGGCAACGGCTTCGTTGATCGGCTTTACTGTCGCCGTTGTTTCAGCGTAACTGTTACCTGTAAACAGCGC
>CAIMDR010000358.1 GCA_903839795.1 uncultured Methylococcaceae bacterium
AATGTAGTTCTGTTACTGGTAGGTGCTGAAGAAGATGTGCCTTTCAGCAAGATCCAAGAAACTTGCAATACGGAGCTTGAATGTCTGCACTATGTGAGCTTTACGACCATGCCGGAACGTTTTATGGCTGCGGCCGATATTTTTTGTTTGCCTAGTTATCGTGAAGGGTTTGGTATGACTATTATTGAGTCGGCTGCCTGCGGTGTCCCGACCGTAGCCTCACGTATTTACGGTATTACTGATGCAGTCGAAGACGAAAAAACTGGCTTGTTATTTACTGTGGGCGATATTGCTGGTCTTACTCAATCTTTACTAAAGCTAATAGATGATCCGCTTTTACGACAAAAAATGGGGGATGCAGCCCGTGTGCGGGCACTTGAATTATTCCCTAGCCATAAAATTACAGAAGGAATGCTTGCGCTGTATAGTGAGCTATTAACCGAGCGTCATGATTAATAAATAAGTAAGATGGAGCTTAAAGATGACTAAAAAAAGAAAGCTAATCACCTTTGACTGGGCCATAAAACGCTTGCTACGCAGTAAAGCCAACTTTGGCATCCTCGAAGGCTTTTTAAGTGAACTGCTTAAAGAAGACATCACCATCCTGGATGTACTGGAAAGTGAAAGCAATCAAGACTATAAACTCGATAAATTTAATCGGGTTGATCTAAAGGTACGCAACAGCAAACAAGAAATAATCATCATCGAAATACAATATGATCGGGAATATGACTATTTGCAGCGCATATTTTATGGGGTTTCAAAAACAGCCATAGAGCACCTGGAAGAAAAGGAGTCCTACTCAGGCATCACTAAAGTTATTTCAATCAACATACTTTACTTTGATCTGGGCAGCGGCACTGATTACATCTACAAAGGCACTACCCGCTTTATTGGTTTACATAATCATGATTTGCTGGAACTCAACGCCAAACAAAAACAACTGTTTAAAAAAGACAGCGTAGAATCTCTTTACCCGGAATATTACCTGATCAAAATAAACCGCTTTAACGATATCGCCAAAGACACGCTGGATGAATGGATTTACTTCTTAAAAAATGAAGAAATTAAAGAAAACTTCACTGCCAAAGGCTTAAAGGAAGCGGAAGAAAAGTTTAGCATTATGAAACTGCCTGAAGACGAACAAAAAGCTTATGAGCATTACCAAGATGATTTGCATTACCAAGCCAGTATATTCGAGTCCTCTTTTGGGGATGGTTATTACGAAGGTGAGGTTATAGGGATAGAGAAAGGCAAGGTAGAAGGTAAAGCAGAAGGCATCGAAATAGGCATAGAGCAGACAACAAAAAATATAGCCATCAACTTAGCAAAAGAAGGCACAACCATTGAGATAATAGCTAAGGTGACAGGCTTGCCAGAAGCAGATATTAAAAAAACCTTACAAATCAATGGGTAGAGTAGAGAACAGGCTTGTACCTGCCCTCCCTCATCAAACCGTGCATAACCTCGGAATCAGTCATGTAGATTGGGTAACCTCTTTTCGTTGACCAACATTCAACGGTCAAAATCAGAATATCGAGAGATTTCTTCAGTGTCATTCGTGCGTTTTAACGCGAAAATATCGGGCACGAAAAACATGTGCTCGATTTGGCCATACTTTCCTTATCCGTGTCTAATCAGTCAAATCCGTGTTATCCGTGTTCTATTTTTTAATGAAAGATGCCCTTAAACCAGCTTATTTTTATCCGTTTTAAACGATAAATTTTTCTGAAAGTAAAACGCCACATTAACCAACGCAATCATTACCGGCACTTCAATCAAAGGTCCAATTACCGCCGCAAAAGCAGCACCACTGTTGATGCCGAACACAGAAACTGCCACGGCAATTGCCAGCTCGAAGTTGTTACTGGCTGCGGTAAAAGCCAGTGTGGTGGTTTTTTCATAATTCGCACCGATGGCTTTGCCCATCATAAAACTCAATAAAAACATCACCACAAAATAAATCAACAAGGGAATGGCGATTCGAACTACATCCAGTGGCAGTTGCACAATTAAATCGCCCTTAAGTGAAAACATAACGACGATGGTGAACAACAAGGCAATGAGTGTCAGTGAACTGATTTTTGGTATAAAGTGCTGCTGATACCAGTCTTTACCTTTGACACGAATCAAAAAGAAACGCGTCAAAAATCCGGCAATAAAAGGCACGCCCAAATAAATGAATACACTTTTGGCAATCTCGCCGATGGTGATAGCCACCAAACTGCCTTGCAGTCCAAACAGCGGCGGAAGCAGGGTAATAAAAAACCAGGCATAAACGCTGTAAAACAGCACCTGAAATATACTATTAAAAGCCACCAAACCGGCTGCGTATTCGTTGTCGCCTTTCGCCAATTCATTCCAGACAATCACCATTGCAATACAGCGTGCCAGACCAATCAGGATAAGGCCTGTCATGTATTCCGGATAGTCGCGCAAAAACAGGATGGCCAATACAAACATTAACACCGGCCCGATAAGCCAGTTTTGTACTAACGAAACACTTAATAGCCGCCAATTACGAAACACGTCACCCAGCTCTTCGTAATGGACTTTGGCTAACGGCGGATACATCATCAAAATTAAACCAATCGCAATCGGAATATTGGTAGTGCCCACCGAGACGGCATTATTAAGAGTATTCACTTGGGTCGGGAAGACAAAACCGATACCGACCCCCACCGCCATGGCGGTAAAAATCCACAGGGTCAGGTAGCGGTCGAGAAAAGACAAATGTGTTTTTGAACCAATTTCCGGAATCATGATGATCTCCTGATTAATGACTGACTACAGACAGTTCCAGCAAGCGTTCGACACCCACCGGTTCCTCTTTAAGCAAGGGCACAACGGCATAACGTTGCGCGTGAATCGTAGCGAGGGCTTCTATTTCCGGCAATTCATTGGCCGCCCGTTGACGCAGTAAGGTCGACTGCACCGTTGCCGCCGCGATACTGTTGTTGATAATCCAAGCCCACGGCTCAATCCCTGCTCGGCGCAGATCCGCTTGCAGATTGGCCGCTTCCAGTACCGGCGTGGTTTCCGCCAGTGTCACCAACAACACTTTGGTTTGTTTGGGGTCTTGTAATTGCATCATCGGTGTCAAATAATGCGTGCTGGAATTGCTCATCTGTCGGCTCACTTCACGATGATAAGCACCGGTGGCATCAAGCAACAATAAAGTATGACCGGTCGGCGCAGTGTCCATTACCACGAATTTTTTTCCCGCTTCACGGATAACGCGTGAAAAAGCCTGAAACACAGCAATTTCCTCAGTGCAAGGCGAGCGTAAATCTTCTTCCAGCAAAGCCCGACCTTTGGCATCCAGTTGTGCGCCTTTGGTTGCCAACACCTGCAAGCGATAGCACTCGGTTTCCGCCTGCGGATCAATACGGCTAACCGTTAGATTATCCAATGCGCCATTCAGGGTTTCGCTTAAATGCGCAGCCGGATCAGAAGTCGTCAAATGCACCGGCAAACCTCGCCGCGCAAGCTCCACAGCAACAGCGGCAGCGAGTGTGGTCTTGCCAACGCCGCCTTTACCCATCAACATGACCAAACCATGACCGTCTTTGGCAATATCATCAACCAGTGTCGACAAACCGGGCATCTGAATTGCCAGGGTATTGGCATTATTGTCGGTTATGGTCAGCGCAGCGGTAGTTAGCAATTGTCGAAGCGCTTCAAGTCCAACCAGATTAAACGGTTTAAGCTCAAGGCAATCACAAGAAAGCGCTTTAAGCACATCGGGCATAGTCACTAGCGCTTGTTGTTCGCGTTTACAAATGGCAGCGGCCAGCGGATCATGTCTGGCTTCGGCAGGCGGCAAAATTCCATTGATAATCAGATATTGCTGCGACAAAACAATCGCCGCCAATTCTTCATGGGTGCGTGCGACTTCCCGCAAGGTCGCTTGCTGGGCGCGTGCCACCAGAATCAGGCGACTACGCATTGGATCAGCCAACGCGTCCACGGCCGACTTGTATTGACTGCGCTGTTTTTCCAGACCCGCCAACGGGCCAAGACAAGAGGCGTCGCCTTTACCTTCGTCCAGAAAACCGCTCCAAGCCCCAGGTAATTGCAACAAGCGAATGGTATGTCCGGTAGGCGCGGTATCAAAAATAATATGCTCGTAAGCTGCCGTTAACGCGGAATCCGTCAACAAAGCAGTAAACTCGTCGAACGCGGCTATCTCGGTGGTGCAGGCTCCGGAGAGTTGCTCTTCTATGCTGTTAACCACAGAGTCCGGCAATACTCCGCGCACCGGCCCAACGATGCGATCCCGATAAGCCTGAGCCGCCGCTTGTGGATCAATTTCCAAGGCGGCCAAATTGGACACCGATGGAATGACGGTAATCTGATTACCGATCTTAACACCTAATACCTGACCGACGTTAGAAGCCGGATCAGTACTAACCAATAGCACCCGCCGTCCTTCATCGGCCAATTGGATTGCTGTTGCGCAAGCAATCGAGGTTTTGCCTACTCCGCCTTTGCCGGTAAAAAACAAAAAGCGAGGTAGTTGATCAAGAAACTTCAGTTTTGTCATGATTAAACTCCAACAAGTTTAAAGGTGCTTAGGGGCGTGCATGAAATAACTTAACCATTTTTACCCCCTCACCCCAGCCCTCTCCCAGAGGGAGAGGGCGCAAGATGCCTAAGTTATTTCATGCGCATTCCTAAGTTGTTTCATGCGCATTCCTTAGTCGCAACTGCTATTTCCGCCGCAACAACCC
>CAIMDR010000359.1 GCA_903839795.1 uncultured Methylococcaceae bacterium
CTCTTCGATCACATATTGTTCAGCATCATCGGCCTTGGTGCAGTCTCCCGCCGAGTTTTCAACCACATTGAGCAATGCTTCCATTCGATCAAGTAGTTTTGGATGTTGCTTTAGGCGGTTGATCAAGTGCTGTTCTTTATTTGGGTTCATAATTTATGTCAAGACAAATAAGGGTATTTTACACAATCCCCGCACTTTTAATCACACCCTCTCTCGGGCTTGCCCAAATAAGCTCGGCGGCGGCGGGTGATACTTTCAACAAGTCAACTGCTTCTGTCATCAAGGGCAGGGGATCGCGGCCCGTATCCGCAATACGACCGGCAAATACCGACACATAACTGGGTACCTCAGGGTTTAGCGCAGCAACCACATCGCGCACTTGGCATAAGGTCATCAGTGCTGTTATATTCAATTTTACTTTCTGCGAAGCCAATTTTTCAACAAGCGGATAACAGCCTTCTTTTTTGGTATTGGTGACCGGTATTTTGACGTAAACATTCTCGCCCCAACTGGCAATTTCTTGCGCCTGACGTTCCATGTCAGTAAAGTCATCAGAAAAAAGTATCCACTTTAAATCCCCGGGTAAAACGTGGTATGTAAAAAATAAAATACTTTAAAATTAACTACTTAATTATTGCTAGCATTCAATTTACCCGGCTTTTTAAAGTAGATACAGAAAAAACTTCAAACGAAATAGGCTTATCCTTAATCTCTGACAAAATATCCAATGCAAACGGTTTATACTCCCTAATCCCTGCTTTGTTCATCAGAGTGGGGTTTGTTGTCAACCCCTTAATGAAGGGCTTGGCATACATATCCAGCATACCCGCCTTGTCTGCTCCGTCTGCGAAAATTTTTATATTCAATTGATCAACAGTCTTCACGGTCTTTCTCCAAGGATAAAATTATTTGAGCGGCCTCAAGCAAAGACCCGGCAACAAAATCGTATGACTCCGGCTGTTGTTCATCATAACCATAGTCGATAAAAATAGTCTTACAGCCGGCATAATTCCCGGCTTCTACATCACGCCACCGATCACCGATCATATAGCTTTCACTTAGATCAATACCAAACTCAAGCGCCCCGGCATTTAACATCCCCGGCTTGGGCTTACGGCAGACACAACCGTCCGCGCTATCGTGATAACACATAATGAATCGATCTATAGGTAACCTTCCACCAAGATACGCATTAATCGCTTCAACGGTATCACGCGCCAGAGTGCCGCGAGCCACATCAGGCTGATTGGATACCGTAATCAAAAAAAATCCCGCAGCTTTTAGCATCAACAAAGCCTCTAAAACACCCGGCAATATTTCCACCTCTGCCAACTCTGTTGGTGGATAAGGCAACCCATCCCGAACCAAAGCCCGGTTTAATACCCCATCGCGATCAAGAAATATAGCGCGTGCTTTCGGGATTGCATCCGGACTCACTTAACCGCCGATTCCCATTTAGTCGCATTCGCTTTTAGTTTTGGATGTGATACCAACAAATGCCACACCACAGCCTGAAAGGCTTCAGAGTGCGGCGTAATTGTCTCGGGGTTTACCGTCGGGATAATGACACACACATCAGCGACTTTCGCAGTGTAACCGCCATCGCGCCCAACAATACCGGTTACCTTGGCACCCACCGTTTTGGCAAGCTTTAACGCATCAACCAGATTCGGGCTAATATTCTTTTCCAAATCGCCGCCACCCACAGACAAAATAAACAGCGCATCTTTTAGGCCCAAATGACTGATTTTTAACCATTCCACAAAGATGGTCGGCCAGCCTTCATCATTGGTGCGAGCCGTTAATTCTGATACATTATCAGTGGGCGCATAAGACTCAATGCCTACGATTTTACGAAAATCGTTTACCGCATGAGAACAGTTACCCGCACTGCCGCCCACACCCAAAAAAAACAATCTGCCCTGATCCGCCTTAACCGTTGCCAAAAGTTCTGCCATCTTTTCGATAGCCTCTGCATCTAAAGTATTTAGAATAGCGTCGGCTTCTTTAATATGCTGCTGTGAATAATTC
>CAIMDR010000360.1 GCA_903839795.1 uncultured Methylococcaceae bacterium
CGTGAACCACCCGATCCCATCCCGAACTCGGAAGTGAAACCGCTTAGCGCCGATGATAGTGTGGCAGTTTGCCATGCGAAAGTAGGGAATTGCCAAGCTCTTAAATTAAAACCCAAGATAATTATCTTGGGTTTTTTTTTGCCTGTTTTTTGTTATTTTAGAACCTGTCGGGCGATAATTATCCTGTCCGGTTGACACTGTTAGCAGTAATTCCTTCTCTAACAACGGTACCAATTCCTTTTTCCAAATCGCTTCTAAAGGATCTTCATGAGTATGCCAATGACGTTTTCCCGGACTCGAAGGGAAACACTTATTCTATTCTGAGGCCTGAACGCTCAGAAATGAAGGCTTTAGCAGTCGCTTTTTCTTGATCCTAAAAACTTTATTTAACCACCGATACACAGATAAGCACTGATAATACATGATGTTACGCACTACTGATCGCTTACCAAAAGGGTAATCAAAAGAATTTATCTAAGGCCTTGTTTATCTCAGTAAATCCGTGTTTATCTGTGGCTAAAATATGTTTTTTAGGTTGATTCACATGTGCTCATATATAAATTCTCTTTGGCGTTGTCGATAGAAAAATGCTGTCCTAAGTTTAACTGGATGGTCTGCCATGTTTCTATGGCTTCTTCGCTACTACAGTTTCTGCTTATTTCTCTCAAGCGCTCATTCGTGATATCTCCGGTAAGGCGCCAAAATTTTCTGCTCGTGCCGCCACGATCTACCTGGCTCGTCTTTCGGTAACGATTTAATTTCGTATTCCTTGACACGCTCATCGCTCACACCCGGACTCATTATTTACTCGTGTTCCTACGGTTGTGATTTTGCAACGCGCTTTTTTCAGTCTGGCCTCGCGGTTTCCTCTTTGCGTTTCGCTACGTTTGTCGTTACGACTTCCGGTTATCTCTTTTCAGCTAATAAGTTTTAGCCCATGCCGGAAACCAGGCGGATTTAAAAAATCCCCCTAACCCTCATTTTCCAAAGGGGGGAGTGGTTGAATAATTGCCTTGCAGTAACCCGATTATCAATTTTGTAACAGTTCAAGATAGTCGTCAATTACGTCTTTTTACCTCGGTAGTTGTCGGGTTTAAGAGGACATAAAGGTCTTTGTCTGGCGTCAACTATCAAATTAACGGTCATTTAATAATACAAAGCCACCTATTTAAAGAGCTGTATATTGAAAGCTTCCAACAAATTATGATTCTTTAATGGCAAATTGATTTTGCCATAACAACTTAAGATAACTTTTTAATATCTGCTGTATCAGGAATATTACAGTGATTCGATCGGTTATTCCTAAGTCTCCCCGATTTATGTATTAAAAATATTACAGCCACTCCCTGTAGTTAGCGTTAATTTTATAACATAGAGTTTTTATTATTACTAAATATCAATGACTTAAATTTATTGGCACTATCATTGCTATAATAACATTAGCTATTATATTCTCTGAATAGAGCCCAAGGGATTAAGGTTCTATCCAGCGAAAGTGATGGGCTAACGTGTAGCTGTCATGTTGTTGCAAAGTGTTTTACGAAAGGCTAAGGAATTACTTTTATATCGTTGCCAAAAAGCCAAACTTGCTTTGAGGCAAGGTAATAAAGCGGCGATAAATTATGATGAACAGCAAGTGATTTTCTACGAAGAATATGCCCATCTTTCTGGTATTTTTATTCTTGGATAGCGCCTTAGGTGGCTAATTACGCACAATATTATTTTTTAATTAAATTTTTTATAGGTATTTATTATGTTAATTTTTCGTTCTACCAAGTTTCTTCAAACTTTAATCCTCACCGGAATGATGTTGACTACTTTCTCTGGTGCTCAAGCAGCTATGGTGCAATTTAGTCCGGTTCCAGCGATTGTTACACCGGGTTCCACATTTACCCTCGAAATTCTGGCTACTGACTTTCCTGAAATATTGGGTGGCGGCTTGGCTATCACAGTTGGCAACTCCTCCGTTTTACAAATCAATTCAGCCAGGTATAACAGCCCTTTTTGGGATGATGCCTTTTCTAATGATGCAGCCATTGACCCTGTAACTGGAAGAGTCTCCGGCTTGGGTTTCGGAAAATTTACAGGTGCCAGTGGCAGTTTTACAATTGGTTCAGTGAGCTTTACTGCGCTAGCTTCAGGAACAACCCAAATGAGCCTGAACGAGGATACGTTTAATAGTGGTTTCACTTTCAGCGGTGTTAATGTCCCCATCACCTTCAGTTCTGGCACCATAACGGTAACTGCAGCCCCCGTGCCATTACCAACTACATTCTGGCTGTTTGCCAGCGTGATGGGAGTTATGGGAATAGGCTTCAAAAAATCTCGTGGGGTTTAATTTAATTGCGATATAGCCAGGTTAACAATATCAATCAATTATAAAAAAGAGGTATCTTGCTATGAGTAAAATGTCAAAAAAAATGCGCTTAAATTTGCCGATAGGCTTGTTGTGCTTTGCTGCCGGCGCGATAATTTCACCCGTAAATGCCGTTATTAATACCACATCTCCGCTCTATGGTTCGCTGAGTAATTTCGATGTCTATAACGACAATCTTCCCGAGGTGGAAGTCCATGGTTTCGAAATTGAATTGCACGGTATCTCCAAATCTCAAGTAAGCTATAGCTTTGGCAGTCCTTACCAGGCGCATTATGGTAACCCCCAAATTGTGGACGGAGGCCTAGACCGTTCGGGGCAGCCGATTACCAAAGTTCGCTATGAAAGTCCCTATGATTCCGCTTTAGGTACATTCACTAAAACCACGCTACACGCATCGGGAGTGAGTAACACGGGTGGTCACGCGTGCTATTTAGGTGGGCCGATTGGAGACTATGAAACGAGTGGCTGCGAACACTTTGGGTTAGGTGTAATAGGCAGTCCCAGTGCAACTATCTACCGTTGGCTGGTAGCAGATCCACTTCAACCAGACGTATTGGTGCCAGTCACCAATCCAGGTACAGGGTTACCCGTGGTCGTTAACCTGCCGGCACCTGTCTGGAATGTTCCACAGCCTGTACTACCACAGCCGGGACAGAATCCGGCGCCCCCTGTGGTCGATGTCAAAATTGAAGCGCCTGAAGTAGAGCCTGCCAATATATTCGGCCCTGCTCTATGGGTGAAACTTATCAAGACTGAAACTGAACAACATGTTGAACTTAACCACTTATTGTTCGACGACAACCATAACCCCGTAAATGACCCCGTCAATTTGATTGAAACGGAAGTTGAGTGGGAAGTTATGCAAAAACGAAATCCACTTTTTTCATCTGGCGGAGGAAAGAAAGGTGGCGGCAAGATCAAGGCACTGCAACAAAACGGAGGCCCGTTAAAGGTAGGCAAAAAAGCTGTTACTCGTCGCTACGAGTACTTTGAATATACCGGTACTCTTACGGCTGAAGGCGAGGCTGACCCACAATTGGGCAAGGATGTTGATGCTCAAGGCAACCCCATGCCAGCCGCTTTTGGTGAGCCTAAAGGTGCACAAATGGTTGCGGTTAACTTCGATTCAGACGGTGACGGCATTGATGATGGCGAAGATAACTGCATCAACAAGTCGAACCATGGCGGCGTAGCTGGACAGAGAGACGATGATGGCGACGGTATTGGCAATGCTTGCGACGCACATTGGGCAAACAATAGCGGTGATCAAGTGGCCAATCTGGCTGATTTAAAAATATTTAAACAAGACTTCGGAAAACATCAAAAAATAAAAACCGATTTGGATGAAGATGGAGATGTTGACCTGAATGACTTGAAATTGTTTAAAGAAAAGTTTGGTAAACCAGCGGGGCAATCTGGCAGGAGAATATGCAACGCGTTAAATCCCTGTTAGTGCCAGTAATAATCAATTACTCGATTTTATAGATCATTGATAAACGCGTGTATTACCACCCCTGAATAGAGATGGTAAATGATAAATGCAGAAAGCCTTTTTCGTTTTAATGGGTGTTATGGCAGACTTTCCGAATTTAATGTGAAGATTAAGTATCAGAAATTGCGTAGGCCGGAATAAGGCTTTCGAGCGCAAACGAGAATAAATATTACGCTTGGGTGGCCTTATTCCGGCCTGTTTTACAGCTCTTTTTCAAAGAGGGCGACTGAATAATTACTAATAACTTTCTAAATGTGAGTGACGGGGGTAAACAAACCCCATCACTCATCAGTATTACCCAACTGATTTTTTCAGGCTTAAGAGTAAGCTCTGATCATTCCCTGCCCGCTTAAAATTCCTCGTAAACAATACTGGCAGTAACCCAAGTATCAATTTTGTAACAGTGCAAAATAATACCCAGTTACGTCTTTTTACACCTCTAGTTCTCGGATTTAAGAGAATATAAAGGTCTCACTATTATCACGTCAATGACTAGTTAATAACACAAGTCCATGTATTTAAAGGCTTGTAACTCGTACGATTTCAATAAGGCATGACTCTTCAATGGCAAATTGATTTTGCCATAACTACCTTGGATAACTTTTTCAGTATCTGCTGTATCAGGAATATTACACTGGGAAGGTAGGTTATTCCTAAGTCTCACCCACTTTATGTATTAAAAATAATACAGTAACTTCCCCGCAGTTAGGGTTAGATTTACAATATAAAATTGATATTATTTATTAATATCAATTGGTTATTGTTGTTGGCACTATCATTGCTCTATTAACGTTAGCTATTATATTCTCTGATATAGAGCCCAAGGGATTGGGGCTCGATCTGGCAGAAATGATGGGCTAACGTGAGGAAGCATTGCTAAGTAATTTTAATAACTTGGTTAAAGTGACTTCCTTTATTTAAATCCCTGATTAACGAAGGTGTCAACATGAAAGTAAAACAAACACACGTTGTAGATTCACCCGATACAATAAGCTTAGGTAAAAACTTCTTGCGCAGATCTATTCAAGTTGTGCTGGCTGGTTCCATGCTGGCTAGTGGCATGGCTTCAGCGGTATTGTTGGATCATGGGCCAGGGGATGCAGTCATAACCTTCCCGCAGTGGTATCGTGACACAGAAGGATTGGCGCTTGGCTTATGTCGATCAACATCAGTCTTCTGTTTCCCGCTGACTGCCAATCCAGCCGGATTTGTAGGCAATATAGGTGATGAGGCCTTTTACAATTTGGTTGAGTTTAAGAACGCAACTACAGGAGCGGATTTCCAATATCGCTATCTGGGCGCTTTGGAGGCCGCTTATCTGCCAGGTCCTACGCCCAAGCATGGCGATGAGACGGTGTTTGCCAGAATCCGGATTACCTTTAATTTTAATGATCCCAATAAAAATGGTACTTACACGGTAACACATCCCTTTGGTGTTCATACTTTTGAAAATGTGCAGGCGACTACCAAAACCAATTTGATTGGCTCACAAGCAGCTAATTTTTTCACCGTGGATATTCCCTTGGGAAACGGGTTTGATGGTGCGTTGGCAGGCCCGGTAGGTCCTTTTATTAAATGGGACTCGGAACTCCCTCTGGTTTCTGGTGCAGAAGAATTTGTCGGTGATCCCAATGTTCCACATACCTTTACCGGTAGTCCGTTCGGTACCAATTTTATTGAGATTGTAGGCCCTGTTGGGTCTAATCTGGATGGCTTAAATACCCCAACCAGCCATATTATTAGGGCTGATTTAGGCAATGTTTTGGGTCAGAAATGGACAGCACCGATTGCTCAGGCGTTGAAAGTAGATGCGGCTTATAAGGTTCGTAAGTCGGGCATCAATGGTATTGATGTTTGGGTAACGTCGACGCCCAATCAAAGATTAATCGTCACTGGAGAGGGTATGCCAAGTCTGCAATTGTTCCCAAGTGGTACAGTAGCAGGTAAATATCATGGTCATATCGAGTATCCTTCGACGCAAACAATTCCTCCGCAAATTACGGTCACTAACCTGAGCAGTGATCCGTTGAATAGTGTATCGACGGGGCTTGAAGATGGCGTTGAAATCAGTCAGGCGAGTTTTGACACCGCAACGCGTCAAATTCTCATTGTGGCACATTCCTCCGATGAGGTTTCTAATCCAGGTTTGGTTGTAGAAGGTTTAGCAGACGTAGTAC
Source organism: uncultured Methylococcaceae bacterium (assembly GCA_903839795.1). GTDB lineage: Bacteria > Pseudomonadota > Gammaproteobacteria > Methylococcales > Methylomonadaceae > Methylobacter_C. The sequence continues at coordinate 6,047 of CAIMDR010000360.1, forward strand.
CTAACGCGCCGGTCACACCACCTGCAATGACTACCGCAATGACACAGGCGCAATGTCCGGTTACGATCGCTAATCCGGTTAACGTCTGTTTCTCGGGTTCTTTACCCGATTTTATAGAGCCACCTGAAAGCATTGCGGTATTTTCAACAGAATCAGGTTTTCATGCTGATCATTTGTTAAGTATTAACGGTGCACCGCAAAATCCTGCGAATCCACCGGTTGCAACAAATATTGCAGGCTCCGGCTTTATTGTAAGTACGGGTGGCGCAACAGCACTAACGGGTACTTTGGGTGCTTTGCCGTTGGATTCGATGATAATTAAGCAACCGGAAAACGGAGTGCTCGCTCTCGTTAACGGTGTTTGGACTTTTACCCCTAATGCGACGGCGGCAGTCGGTACTGACAGCTTTAAGTTTGTCAGACAAGCGGCTAATAATGCACCGGTTTCCAACGTGGCTACCGGTAATCTGACCTTGATTTTTAATCCAACTGCGCCTACGGCTGTTGCGGATCAGTTTGCGGCGACCTACGCGGGAACTGCAACAGCCAGAACCAAAACGGTGACAATAATGGGTAATGATAAACCGGCTTCTGTTAATGCGCTTGATGCCATTAATCCTGCCAGTTTGACCATTGTGACCGCTCCTACCAAAGGTAATTTGGTAAAGCTCCCCTCCGGCCAAATCACGTATGTAACTAAAACAGCCACAGCAACGTCGGGTGGAGCAGACTTTTTCACTTACACGGTGAAAAACTCTGCTACTCCTGCACTGACATCCAACTTGACGAGAGTGGATATTACCAATTTTTCAGCAGCGGAAGCAGTTGCTGTTACCAGCGCAAGATACACCATAGCATCAGGAAAGTGGGTTATCAACGGAACAACAAGCTGGTTCGGTGCCAACCTGACACAAACGAACGCTACCTGCTGGACGGGTACTGGCACTGCTCCAACTGTTGCCACGTTGATCGGAACAGCACCGGTTGATAATACCGGCAATTTCCAACTGGCAACGGTGGGAGCTGCCCCGGCAGGTATCAATAATGGTGCCTTGAGATGTAAGACCTCGAATGGCGGATTGGCTGCCGGGGTTACAGTGGCTAAATAAGTTATCGCAGATATCTGTGTAGTAAAGCTTTTCCACCGGTATTTGCAAGAGGCCGGTGGGAAAGTTTAAACGGCTGGAGAGTTAGATGCTTTAAGGTAGATGTAATAAGCATTGAAGAAATTTTAACCAAATTATGGCTATCAACTTAAGTCGGGAGAGAGTGAATAGGCTATGAAATGCGAGGTGCAAGCTTTGTTCCGTCTTAAGTTGGTAGCCCAAATCATTCAAGGCCTCTCCCTATAACATGAGCTACTCATGCCAAGATTATTAAGCTCTAATGAACAATCATAAGGAAATTAGCATGAAAAATTTAAAACGTATTAGTCTGGCGGTGTTGTGCGCAGGGCTAAGTTCTCAGGTACAGGCAGCACCGAAGCTGATCTCGGCAATGGGGAAAGCGGCTACGACCTATTCCCTGTTTGTTGTGGATACCGCAAAGACTCTTAAGGCCGGATTCACTGTCGCGCAGGCACAGACTGCTCTGCAAACCGAATTGGACTTGAATACGATTGCGCCTAAATTGACCGCGTGTTTTGTGACAGGTGATCTCAATATTACTCCGGTTAATTGCGGTAATGGCGCAATTCAGTTCCGTAATGCAGATTTTTACACCTACAACATACCTTCAAATATTCCTGTTTATCCGTTAAGTAAAGCTTTGAAATCACTGTTTCTTGAAACTCAGGGAGCCAACTTTCTTTCTTCGAGCACTAACGCGTTAGGCCAAATTATTCCAGGTGATACTACCGGTCGGGTGGTA
>CAIMDR010000361.1 GCA_903839795.1 uncultured Methylococcaceae bacterium
TGCCAGAATATTCCATTCGTCATGGGTAAAGCGGTCGTCTTGGTCGTTGCTGCGTAAAATAAGTTTAAGTTCATCGGCCGAATAATGCGCATCATGACCATGGAAACTACCTAAACCAAACAGGCGCAATACTAAATTGGCGCTGGAGTTGAGCAACCAAATGGCAGGATACATCAGCCAATAAAAACCATAAAGAGGCGCAGCGCTCCAGAGCCCAATCTGTTCAGGGTTGCGAATGGCCATCGATTTTGGAGCAAGTTCACCGACGACAATATGCAGAAACGAGATGATGGAAAAAGCGCAAGCGAACGAGATGCCGTGTATCAGTTCTGGTGCGGTGACCCCCAATCTGTCTAACGCAGGCTCAAGCACGCTTGCAAATGCCGGTTCGCCGACCCAGCCCAAGCCTAATGAGGCAAGGGTAATACCTAGCTGGCAAGCCGATAAATAGGCGTCCAATTTTGAGTGGACGGTTGCCAGAATGTGGCCACGCCAACCGCGTGTTTTGGCAATCTGGCGAATGCGGGTTTGTCGTAACTTAACAAGGCTAAACTCTGCTGCTACAAAAAAGCCGTTGAGTACAACCAGCAGCATAGCGAGAAGGATAAGATAAAGATTATTCATATTTTAGGTGTGTTTTTCAGTAATAATTGAGTTATCAGCGCTTATTTTTGTATTGAAATAACGCCCACCTCAATAACTTCCGCAATTCTTCAAGTAGGAGTATAGACGCAGAAACACCAATAGCCATTAACCATTCCGGTTGTGTTAATGCCGTGGTATGGAATAGGGTTTGTGCCGGTGGCCAATGAATCACCAGTATTTGTAACAGGATCACCGAAGCCAGCGCCAGCCAAAGCATTCTGTTGGCAAAGAAATGCTTGTTAAACGTGCTGTTTTTTTCAGAGCGAGCATTAAAAACATTAAACACCTGAAATAGCACAAACGTTGTGAAAGCCAGGGTTGTAGCATGACGAGGTTCTCCGGATTGCAAACCATAATATAAAATTCCCAAGGTACCTGTTGCCATCGTTAATCCGTAGCTAAAAAGATTCCCGAAGCGGCGTAATGAAAGTATACGTTCTTCCGGGTCACGTGGCGCTTCGGACATACTGCCCGTTCGGGCGGGATCAACACCCAGCGACATGGCGGGCGGGCCGTCCATGATAATATTAATCCACAATAATTGCACGGCAGTAAAAGGGATGGGCATTCCCAGCAACGGGGCAAAAGCCACCGCCAGGATAGCGCCGATGTTGGTGGACAGCTGAAAACGGATAAATTTGACCATGTTATCGTAAATGCCACGGCCTTCTTTGACGGCTTTAACTATCGTGGCGAAATTATCATCCGTCAATATCATGGTTGCCGCTTCTCTTGCTACGTCGGTGCCGGAGACACCCATAGCAATACCAATATCAGCTGTTTTAAGGGCGGGTGCGTCATTGACACCGTCACCGGTCATGGCAACGATATGGCCGTCGGCTTTTAAGGCGTTGATGATACGTACTTTCTGTTCGGGAGCGGTGCGGGCAAAAACGCCAATGGCGTTAATACACGAGGCCAAGGCATCATCATCCAGGCCGGACAGTTCGCTGCCTTCAATCACTTCACCGGTCAACCCAAGTTCTTGTGCAATCGCAAAAGCAGTTACTTTCTGGTCGCCGGTAATCATTTTAACGGCGATGCCTGCTTGCTGGCAGAGCTTGATGGCCTCGCGAGCTTCGGGCCTTGGCGGGTCCATCAAACCTACCAAGGCGACAAAAGTCAGCTCCTTGATATATTGAAACAGATCGGCATTGGCTTGAAAGGTATCAATAGGCAACGAACGGGTAGCGAGTGCCAGTACGCGTAAACCGCTACCGGCCATTTTTTCGTTTTGTATCAAGAAGTCTTTTGGATGAAAAGGACGCAGGATTTGATTGTTATTGACAACTGACTGGCTGAGTTTTATCAATACTTCAGGTGCACCTTTAATGAATACCTTTATTTCATCATCCAGGCGATGAAAGGTCGCCATAAATTTATGTTCGGCGTCAAAAGGGATTTCGGCAATTCGGGGTAGTTGACTATTTGCAAGGTCCAAGTCGATACCGCCTTTGGCCGCAAGCACCAATAAGGCGCCTTCCATGGGATCGCCCAGAATTTGACTGCCCTGCAACAGGCTGTTATTGCAAAGCGCCAATGGCAGTAGCAGGGTCGATAAATCCTCTGGCGAACCAGCGGGCAGTATTTGGCCAGTCAGGTTGTAACCTTCACCGCTGACGCTATAGCTTTGATTGTTAAAAAAAAGTGATCGCGCTGTCATTTGATTAACGGTCAGCGTGCCGGTCTTGTCAGTACAGATAACCGTGGTACAGCCTAGCGTTTCAACTGCGGCCAAACGTTTGACGATGGCACGCTGACGCGCCATACGGTGCATACCTAAAGCCAAGGTTACGGTAACAACTGCCGGCAAGCCTTCGGGTATGGCGGCCACGGCCAGTGCGATGGCGGTAAAAGCGGTTTGTATCAGGGGTTCACCACGCCACAGGGCACTGGCAAACAAAATTACAATGACTACCAGCGCAATTAAAAGCAGGCGTTTGCCCAAGCTATCAAGCTGGATTTGTAGCGGGGTGGCCGCATCTTCTGCTTGTGTTAACAGGTTTGCCAGTTTGCCAATCTCGGTGTCCATGCCGGTGGCTGTCACCACCATTTCAGCACGTCCTCGGGTAACGGCATTGTTCATATAAAGCATGGTGTTAGTAATTATTCAGTCCCCCTCTTTGACAAAGAGGGGTTAGGGGGGATTTTATTAGATAAATCCCCCTCAGTCCCCCTTTTTCAAAGGGGGAGGTGAA
>CAIMDR010000362.1 GCA_903839795.1 uncultured Methylococcaceae bacterium
ATAATAAAACACAATAAACACCAATGTCATTAAGTTAAGCCGTTCGCTGAGCGGAGCCGAAGCAATTTTGCCGGCTTCGGCTTCGCTCAGCGAACGGTTTATCTTGCCAAGAGGCGCTTAACTTAACGACATTCCTATAAATACTTTTTAATCATTATTTTACACACATGAATTACACACCGCACTTTAATCAGGCTGGCGAAGCTCACATGGTCGATGTTGGCGCAAAAGCGATCACTCAGCGGTCGGCAGTGACCGAAGGCTACATTGAGATGCATCCGGAAACACTCCAGATGATTCTTGGCGGTGAGCATAAAAAAGGCGATGTACTGGCGATAGCGAGAATTGCCGGCATTATGGCCAGCAAAAAAACCGCAGATTTAATTCCGCTTTGTCATCCTCTGCCCATCACGCATGTAGAAATTAACCTGAGTGCTGAACCTGAAAAAAACCGTATCCGTTGCCAAACTACAGTAAAAACCAACGGTCAGACCGGCGTAGAAATTGAAGCCTTGTGCGCTACTCAAATTACCTTGCTGACTATTTATGATATGTGTAAAGGCGTAGATCGTGGCATGGTTATCCAGTCTGTACAATTACTGGAAAAAGAAGGGGGTAAATCAGGACGCTGGCAGCGCAATGAATGACGGTGAGAGTTTGTATTTTCAAGGTTTTTAAAAATGCACACCCGATTTTGATACACTACAACATCAAATAAGACAAACACAGAGATAATAATGCCGATTACCTTAAAAGAGCTTGCCGATTTTTGTGATGCCCGGATTGTCGGGGGCGATTTAACAACAACCATTTATTCCGCAGCCGATATTAAGTCGGCGCAAGCAGGACAGGTTACCCAGTTGACCAGCAGTCGCTATGTCCAGCATATCAAAAACTCAACCGCTACGGCCTGCTTTATTGCCGAAGGTTTTGCTGTTGATGACCTGCCGGACAGTATGGCTTTACTGGTTTGTGCTGATCCGGAAATCAGCTTTATCAAGGCAGTCGAGTTGCTGCATCCTGCCAGGGTTTACAGTCCACAAGTTGCGCCTCAGGCCGTGCTTGAAAATAATGTAACCCTGGGTCAGGGGGTCTATATCGGACCTTATGCCGTGATTGGCGAAAACGCGATAATAGGCAATAACAGCACTCTATTGGCCGGTGCTTATGTGGGTAAAAATGTAAAAATAGGGGAGAACTGTAAAATTTATCCTTATGCCGTCATTTACGATGACGTAGTGCTGGGAAATAATGTCATTATCCACTCAGGGTCTATTATTGGTGCCGATGGCTTTGGCTATAAGTTTAGAAATAATGTCCATGTCAAGGTGCCCCAGGTCGGTAATGTGGTTATTGATGATAATGTTGAAATAGGCGCCAATACCTGCATTGACCGAGGCGCGTTAGGCAGTACCCTGATAGGCGCAGGCACTAAAATAGATAATCTGGTACAGATTGGCCACAATAACAAAGTGGGTAAAAATGTGATTATGTGCGGTCTAACCGGCGTGTCCGGCTCCTGTAATATTGAAGACTATGCCATTCTGGCGGGGAGTTCAGGGGTTGCTGATCATGTAACCATTGGACAGGGTGCTGTGGTAATGGCGAGGTCTGGCGTGGCGGGTGATGTAAAAGCGGGTACGCAGGTTTTTGGCAGTCCGGCAAAAGACAAAAAAACCGCTTATAAAGAGCAGATTGCACTCAGCAAATTGCCTGAGTTACTAAAAAAAGTTAAGTTGCTGGAAGAAAAAATCCAGGCGCTTGAAAAAACAGCAGATTAGCCAATGCCATAATGCCATTAAGTTAGGCATGGCTGAGCGGAATCGAAGCGATTTTGCCGGCTTCGGCTCCGCTCAGCCAACGGTTTATCTTGCCTGGAGGCGCTTAACTTAACGGCATTGGCAGATTAGCGATTATATTTTAAGATATTTATCAGTTTTAAATAAAAAAACAACCTTCGTTAGAACAACTTATAACGAATAACCCAGTATTATAGTAAACTATATCAACACAAAAAACGGTTCAGCACCATGACAGTAAAAGACAACGTACACTTACACGAAATCAATAAATTTGGCTCAATGGCGGAGCGTTGGTGGGATACTCAGGGCGAGTTTAAAACCCTGCATGATATTAACCCGCTACGTCTCCGGTTTATCCAGAGTTATATCGATATTTCCGGCCAACGCATGGTTGATGTGGGTTGTGGGGGCGGTATTTTAACCGAAGGTCTGGCTAAATTGGGCGCTGATGCCTTGGGTATTGACCTCAGTGAAGAACTGATTGATATTGCAGATTTGCATGGCCTGGAGTCGGGTGTCAATGCACATTATCATAAAATAAGTGCAGAAGCATTAGCCGAGCAACAACCTGAAAGTTTTGATCACGTTACCTGCATGGAAATGCTGGAACATGTCCCCGATCCGGGTTCAATCATTTCAGCTTGCGCCACCTTGGTCAAACCCGGCGGCATGGTGTTTTTTTCTACGCTTAATCGCAAACCCAAGGCCTATTTATTAGCCATACTTGCCGCCGAGCATATCCTGCAAATGTTGCCTAAAGGCACGCATGATTATAAAACCTTTATCAAACCGTCTGAACTTAGCCAGTCAGCACGCGCGGCAGGTCTTGAGCTTCAAGGTATGATAGGGATTGAATACAATCCGTTTAACAAACGCTTCAGCACGGGCAAAGACATTGATGTTAATTACATTGCCGCTTTTAAACGTATTGAGTAAGCGCTGATGCCGACTGATTTTAAATTATCCTGTGTGTTGTTTGATCTTGACGGTACTTTGCTGGACACCGCGCCGGATTCGGTTTTATGCCTGAATAAAGCCTTAAGCCAACATGGGTTTACGACTGTTAAAGCGGCAACCATTAAACACCATATTTCATTCGGTGCGCTTGCCATGATTAACGGGAGCTTGGATCATTCCATATCGGAAGCGGTTCGGGCAGATATTCTGATAACCATGCTGGATCTTTACGAAAACAATATTGCCGAACACACGGTTTTTTTTAAAGGCATGGCAGACACGCTGGATGCCATCGAAGCGCAAGGATTGAAATGGGGCGTAGTCACCAATAAACGGGAACGTTTTACCAATCCCTTAATGGCGGCTCTCAAGTTGACCGATCGCGCCGCCTGCATTATCAGTGGTGATACCACAGGAAATCCCAAGCCGCATATCGAACCCATGTTGGCCGCCTGCAAAAAAGCGGAAGTCAAGCCTTATGAGTGTGTTTATATCGGCGATGCACCTCATGATATTACCGCCGGGAAAAATGCCCAAATGAAAACCCTGGCCGCTCTTTACGGTTATATTACTCCCGGTGATACGCCGGAAACATGGGGCGCTGATGCCTTGATAGAATCACCTGAACAACTAACAGCCTGGATAAATTCTGCACTATGTCATTAAAACATCACGTTATTTTAATTACCGGCGCGGGCGGTGGTCTGGGCAGTACAGCGGCTTTGACACTGGCTAAAAACGGTGCCCATATTATATTGCTGGATAAAAATATCGCCAAACTGGAAGCGGTTTATGATGCCATTTTGGCAGCTAATGCACCCGAACCGATTATTTATCCGTTTGACCTTGCCGGTGCCAATGAAAATGAGTACCAAGAATTAGCGAATACCATTACAGAAGAATACGGCTCCTTGCAAGGCCTGTTACATTCAGCCGTAGAATTTAGCTCATTTACGCCTGTCTCCCAATTCGGCACCAAGGAATGGGGTCATACGATAAACGTGAATTTGAATGCCGCTTTTATGCTCACCCGGATGTTGTTACCGGTGCTGGAAAAAAGTCAACACGCGTCCATTGTCTTCACCTCCGATTCTTCTGCCAGAAAAGCGCCTGCTTACTCGGGCGCTTATGGCGTGTCCAAAATAGCCATGGAAGGCTTGGCAAAAATACTGGCTGAAGAACTGGAAGCCGCCAACAAAATCCGGGTAAATACCTTGATACCGGGGGCCGTTGATTCCCCCTTAAGAAAACGTGCCTATCCGGCAGAAGATAAAGCCAAACTGCCTACCATGGCCTCCTTGGCACCCGCTTACCTGTATTTATTTGGCTCTCAAAGTATTGGCGTAACCGGCCAGGCTATTGAAGCTGCAACCTTTCACCTATAACACTATTATGGCCGAACGAGAAAGCTTTGTTTTAACCCGAGATGTCAATACTGTCACCATTCCCGACGGTACGCCCAGCACCTTAAGCAAAGGTGAGTCAGTCACCATTCACCAGTCTTTGGGCAATAATTATACAGTTGTCACAGAACAAGGTTACATGGTGCGTATTGACGGTGCCGATGCCGATGTCTTGGGCAAAGAACCGCATCATTTGCAGACACTGGTGTTAGAAACCAGTCCTGAAGCCGTTGAAAAAAACTGCTGGGAAGTAATGAAAACCGTTTATGATCCCGAAATCCCGGTAAACATTGTTGATCTGGGGCTGGTTTATTACTGCAATGTCAAACCCGTCAATGATAATGAAAACACAGTCCACATCATGATGACCCTTACAGCACCCGGTTGCGGCATGGGGCCGGTTATCCAGGGCGATGTGGAAAAATGCATTCGTGCGTTGCCGGGTGTTTCCGGTGTTGATGTTGAAGTTGTACTTGATCCGCCCTGGTCCAGGGAAATGATGTCGGAAGTGGCGCAGTTGCAGTTGGGTTTGTACTAAAACAGAATCAATCCGGCCGTGGTAGGGTGCGCTAGACATCAAGTTAAGACATTTCACCACGAAGACACGAAGAACACGAAGGTTTTACTTTGGCTTTTCTTCGTGAACTTCGTGTCTTCGTGGTGAGTAATATCTTTAAGTTGGTTACTTATTCCGAAGCACGACGTTATGACGACACTTTATTATAGCCATCCGGATTTTCTATTTCATGAAACAGGTGCAGGCCATCCCGAATGCGCTGATCGACTCAGAAGTATCACTACCGCTCTGGATGCACCGGAATTCTCAAGTTTAATC
>CAIMDR010000363.1 GCA_903839795.1 uncultured Methylococcaceae bacterium
AACCCGACATGACTATTTAGTTACCGTTCCTAAACGCTTCTCCAGTCATCAACGTTATCACTCTGATAAACCCACTTTTCAGCTTCTTCATTGATTGGCTTGAGATGTTCCCTGATCTTTTTGCTGGCCTCTTTCAATCCATCATATTCTATTTGCGCTGATGGGTGCGGCATAGCAATCCATTTTAAAGATTTATCATTTATTATCTGCTTTCTGATACAGTTAATAAATACTGATTGTGCTGTGTTACCCAGTAACACGATGATATGCGGAGATAAACCAAATGACTCGTCAGTCGAGTTAAAATACTTGATGACATCATTCATGTTATTTAAGACATACTCTGAAACAGCATTTGAACCTGACTCTGAACCACCCCGAGTTGCCTTCAAATCCATAAATCTAAAATTATCAAATACATTGCCCGTATTTTTATCATTTATACCGTTTAGCATGATTTCGCAGCGTCTAAAAAACGGTTTATTTTTATGATACTTATTTTTTGCTCCCGCAGTTCTAAACCAATCGCCCATATCTAAAATTCCGCTATTGGGCTGATCTACAGTAGGTTCAGACGCAACAAAAAGTATTCTCTCGGCTGCTTTGTTCCATTTATTAATATCGTAAGGTGTAAATTTCCAACTATCCATTTTTACCTCGGTATAACTTAAAAGCCAAGCGCGTAAGCCGGGATAAACCTAAGTAAATCCCAGTCTACCAATCTAAAATCCTTAAGCCCAAAGCCAAGGATAAGTTTGTTTATGTTGCTTTTCATACTCGGTAATCTTGTCGACATGCTTCAAGGTCAAGCCTATGTCATCCAACCCACTTAAAAGATTGCTTTTGCGAAACGGGTCTATATCAAAGGAAAAACCATTGCCAGCCGGTGTAATAACCTGCTGATTTTCGAGATCAACAACAAAACGTACGCCTTCATTAGCGCTAATTTCCGCCATCAGTTTATCCAACTGATCTTTATTGACCTTTATCGCCAAGATACCGTTTTTAAAACAATTGTTATAAAAGATATCGGCATAGCTAGTAGATATGATGGTGTTAAAACCATAATCGGCAATCGCCCAGGGCGCATGCTCACGGGAAGAGCCGCAGCCGAAATTATCACCGGCTACCAGAATTTTGGCGCCATTGAAGGCGGGTTTGTTCAGCTCAAACTCGGCGTTATCAGTGCCATCATCGTTAAAGCGCCAGTCGTGGAAAAGATGTACACCAAAACCACTACGCTCAACTCTTTTTAAAAACTGCTTGGGAATAATCTGATCAGTATCAACATTGCTTCGATCCATCAAAGCAGCAATACTTTCATGTTTTTTATACGGTTCCATAATTTTTCCGGTTTGCCTGTGTGTTAAAGGTTGCGAATATCAACAAAGTGACCCGCTGCGGCTGCTGCCGCTGCCATTGCAGGTGAAACAAGGTGGGTTCGACCACCTTTACCCTGCCGTCCTTCAAAATTACGGTTTGAAGTGGATGCACTACGTTGACCCTTGGTCAGTTCATCACCATTCATCGCCAGACACATGGAACATCCTGGATCACGCCATTCCCAACCCGCATCAATAAAGATTTTGTCCAAACCTTCTTCTTCAGCTTGGTTTTTGACATGATAAGAACCTGGCACTGCAATCGCCGTGACTCCTTTAGCCACTTTTGTGCCTTTGGTCACTTCGGCAGCAATTCTAAAATCTTCTATACGGCCATTGGTACAAGAACCAATAAAAACAAGATCAATAGCAATGTCGGTTATTTTGGTATTAGGAGCCAAGCCCATATAGGCCAGTGCACCTTCACACGCTTTACGTTTGATTTCATCATCAAAACTTTCAGGTGCAGGAACAACGCCATCAACGCCAACAACCTGTTCGGGAGAAGTTCCCCAAGAAACCTGCGGGGCAATATCAGCGGCATCAAGCGTAACAGTTGCATCAAATACCGCGCCCTCATCGCTAGGCAACGTTTTCCAGTAAGCCAATGCTTGATCCCAATATTGACCGGATGGGGCAAATTCACGACCCTTGAGATATTCGTAAGTTTTCTCATCCGGTGCAACCAATCCAGCTCTGGCTCCCGCTTCAATAGCCATATTACACAGCGTCATCCGACCTTCCATTGAAAGGTCCCTGATTGCCGAACCGGTATATTCAATCACATAGCCTGTACCGCCCGCCGTACCGATTTTTCCGGTAATTGCCAAGGCAATATCCTTGGCAGAAGCGTATTTGGATAACTTGCCATTAACCACCACCTGCATGGTTTTTGATTTTTTCTGCGGCAATGTCTGGGTTGCCATAACATGCTCAACTTCAGAAGTACCTATACCAAATGCAAGTGCGCCAAAGGCACCATGAGTCGCTGTGTGACTATCCCCACAAACGACAACCATACCCGGATGAACAAAACCATGCTCAGGAACCACAACATGAATTACACCGTTGTTCGGATTTTTCATGTCATATAAATTCAACCCGTTTTCAAGGCAGTTTTCAGCCATGGTTTCAATTTGTTTCTTGGCAATCGGATCGGCAATCGGCAGGTCGCGATTTTTGGTAGGTACACAGTGATCCATCGTAGCCAATATGCTATGCGGGTTTCGCACTTTCCGTCCAGACAACCTCAGGCCTTCAAAAGCCTGTGGACTGGTAACCTCGTGCATAAGATGACGATCAACATAAATCAAAGGAGCTTGGCCAGCTTCATCAACCACAAGATGGCTGTCCAAAATCTTTTCGTACATGGTCTTTTTCATAACGTATTCCAAAGCTTACATACAGACTCTTTATTGAGTGTATGGCGTGTTACAGGATCAATCAAACAAGCATATTAAATTATGCGTAATTAGTTATTATCCCCCAGAATAGGCCTGGTTTGCAATTCAGGGTTAATCAGTTTAGTCATATATACACTTTCAGATAAAAAATTTCGTAATCATTCAGCCCCCCTTAGCTAAAGGAAGCCTCGGCACAGAAAATCCCGCCCGCCGTTGACGAATTACCGCCGCCAAATAAATCCCCGGTGACTGTTGACGAACACGGCATGTTTCAATAACGCTGATTAGAATCGCCAAAATTCTCGAGCCATCTTCGGTGCGTGTGCCATGACAAATGCTTCTTAAATTCACCCAATGACGTAATGCCTGTTCAGCTTCGTTGTTAGTCAGCGGTAAATGAGGATGTGCCAATACCTGAAAAATAGCCTCCCCGTCGTTGAGCATTTCTCTGGCCAATGCGCGTGCCTTGGTATGCATCGCCGACGCACCCATTGCTTCACAGGCGCTCCGATAATCTGACAAAGCGCCTTGATAA
>CAIMDR010000364.1 GCA_903839795.1 uncultured Methylococcaceae bacterium
AAATTAAAACTGAAATTTTAACCTTGCCAGAGCAAGAACAATTAAAACTGATTGATTTTGTTGAGTCGTTGAAAAGCAAATTTATAAAAAAACAAGTTAGCACAGAAACGACAGAAAAAAGTATATTCGATGCTTTTGAAAAGGCGGGGCTTATCGGTAGCATGGAAAGCGAAAATGGTGATTTATCAGTGAACTACAAAGATTATTTATGGGGCAGTGATAAGCCGAATAAACCGTTGAAATTAGGCTTATTCAAAGGACAAATAAAAATGAGCGATGATTTTAATGAGCCGTTGCCCGATAGTTTCTGGTTAGAAGGCAAGCTATGAAGTTGTTACTCGACACCCATGCTTTCATTTGGCTTAACGATAATCCGTCACAACTGTCTGAAAAAATCATTGCAATGAGTCAGTCAGGTGTGCATGAGTTTTTCTTTAGCATGGCATCAGCGTGGGAAATGCAAATTAAATCTCAGCTAGGAAAGCTACATTTGTCTATGCCCGTCAGGAGTTGATAGAAACCAATATCAACGAAAATCACATTTATTTATTGCCAATGACGTTGCCGGATATTGAACAGTTAGAAAAACTACCTCCGCATCATAAAGACCCGTTTGACCGGATGATTATTGCACAGGCGATGCTTGATGATTTTACGATTGTCAGCATAGATGGTGCTTTTGCTGATTATGCTGTTTCTGTGATTTGGTAAGCGGTGTTGTGAGTGAATGGCAAAAAGTTAAATTTAGGAGCCAATAAAATGTTTCAAACCATAGAAATTACAATTGATAATCAGGGCGTTATTCACCCACTAGAGCCGAATATTAAATTACCGAGCGGACGTGCTTTATTAGCGCTATTAGAGCCGGTGCTTTATGAAACGGAATTGTTATCAGAACAGAGTTTAACGAAAGAATGGCTAACCGCAGAAGAGGATGAGGCATGGGCGCATTTACAGCCGGTCAAATAGTAGTTTTGCCGTTTCCTTTATCTAATCTTTTGCAAAATAAATATCGCCCTGCGTTGAGCGTCAAATGTTGGATTACGCGACGCTAACCCAACCTTGTATGAATTGACATTGCCGGGTTTGCTGCCTCCCAAGCTCTAGCTTCCTGTCTCGCGAAGCTAGAGCTTCGCCATCCTGGTTCCCAAGCTGGAGCTTGGGAACCAGCGAATGGCGGTTCCCACATCGGTGCTTAGAAACGCTGCGGTGGCCGGTTATTTTCTGCGGACTTATTAACGTTGCATCAACTTACAACCGGCCGCTTGAAAAGTAAATATAGGGTCAGGTCTTTTATTATTTTATTTTAATGTGGTAATGATAGACCTTCTACGTCTTTTTTTTGTACTTACAGCTTTTGCTATCTGTTTTTAAAACATCAATCCATCGATTAAAGCAGTTTCACTAAAGCCGCAACGTAAGTATTCACCTACCCCTTTGAAAAAGGGGGACTGAGGGGGATTTATCTAATAAAATCTCCCCTAACCCCTCTTTGTCAAAGAGGGGGGCTGAATAATTACGCCGCAACAACACCGATTGAAAATACCATGAGTGCACCCAGTTTAATAACTCGTCAGTCATAAGTTATACCTGTTAAAAAGAGGCATAAATTTAAAGTAGATATGATTTGCGCTTAGTTGAAGATGATTTTTACGGCATTAAATAATCATTGACGATGTGCAGGCAGGGTAAGTATTCACCTCCCCCTTTGAAAAAGGGGGATTGAGGGGGATTTATTTAACAAATCTCCCCTAACCCCTCTTTTTCAAAGAGGGGGACTGAATAGTTGCCAGGCAGGACATGGGTTACGCCCTTCGATACGCTCAGGACAGGCTTGGGTGGTTTTATTCCAGACTTGTTTGCTATAGCGATCCATCCTGAATCAAGATTTAAAAACTTGAAAATTGAGTGAAAGATTATAGCGCTGAAAAATTGAGCATCAAGTGGTTAGCTCTCGTTAATTTTATTGGGGTAGACTTGAACAAAGAGGGTGGTGGGGCCATTCATTTTTTTTACCACCATATCGAATTGATTAAATTCAATTTTCTGGCCTTCTACAGGAATATCCTGTAATTTGGACATAAGCAGGCCGCCGATTGATACTTCATCTTCAAGTTCCAGTTCTTCGTTTTCAATATCGATTCCTAATATCCGTTCCAGTGAGAATATGGGCAGGCTGCCTTTGATGATTAAGGAGCCGTCATCGAGTCGACGCCAGTCATTATTGTTTTGACGGAACTCGTCGCGTATTTCACCGACCATTGCGCTTAATAAATTATCCAGCGTGATAAAGCCTTGCGGTTTTTGTCCTTTTTGCCCGATGACTGCAAAATGTGCGGCACCCATGCGAAAGTACCTAAATAATTCCAGTGCGGGTGTATCCGGTGCAATGTATTGAATCGGTCTTAGGTATTGATGTAAATCTTCTTGGGCTTTACCTTCCTGTTGGGCAAAAAACAAGTCCTTTAAATGGATCACTCCCAGCACATCAATACCGTTAGTGTCAAAATAAGGATAACGGCTAAAGCGCTTGTCATAGACTGTTTTCAGGTTTGCCTTTAATGATTTTTTTCGGTACAAGGCAACCATTTCGTGGGTTGGGCGCATCAGATCAGAGACTTCCAAGGTACTGAAATCGAGTGTTTTTGCCAGAATATTCCATTCGTCATGGGTAAAGCGGTCGTCTTGGTCGTTGCTGCGTAAAATAAGTTTAAGTTCATCGGCCGAATAATGCGCATCGTGACCATGGAAACTACCTAAACCAAACAGGCGCAATACTAAATTGGCGCTGGAGTTGAGCAACCAAATGGCAGGATACATCAGCCAATAAAAACCATAAAGAGGTGCAGCGCTCCAGAGCCCAATCTGTTCAGGATTGCGAATGGCCATCGATTTTGGAGCCAGTTCACCAACGACAATGTGCAGAAACGAGATGATGGTAAAGGCGCAAGCGAATGAGATGCCGTGTATCAGTTCGGGTGCGGTGACTCCCAATTTGTCTAAGGCAGGCTCCAGCACACTTGCAAAGGCGGGTTCTCCGACCCAGCCCAAGCCCAATGAGGCAAGGGTAATACCTAGCTGGCAAGCCGATAAATAGGCGTCCAATTTTGAGTGGAC
>CAIMDR010000365.1 GCA_903839795.1 uncultured Methylococcaceae bacterium
AATAAAACCCAGCAAAATGCAACGATTGCCGTTAATCGCCAAGCCAAGCATGAATATTTTATTGAAGAGCGCTTTGAAGCAGGGATTGTTTTAGAAGGCTGGGAAGTTAAAAGCCTTAGAGATGGGCGCGTTCAGCTTAAAGAAAGTTATGTGGTACTAAGACGCGGCGAAGCTTGGCTGTCTGGGGCTCATATTTCTGCGCTACTGTCGGCATCGACGCACATCAAACCGGATGCTATCCGCTCTAAAAAATTATTACTTAACCGCCACGAACTTAACAAGCTCATTGGCTCCGTTGAGCGTAAAGGTTACACCCTGATTCCGTTATCCATGTACTGGAAAAACGGACGAGCCAAGCTGGAAATAGGCTTGGCAAAAGGCAAACAATTACACGACAAACGCGCCACCTCAAAAGACCGCGATTGGCAACGAGAAAAAGGCCGCATCCTTAAAAAGGGATGATTTTTATAAGTACAGCCGAAAGGTTAAAGGCGAAAGGCTAAAAGAATAAAAAGCTATCTCCTTTGCCTTTCACCTTTCACCTTGCACCTTGCACCTTGCACCTTGCACCTTGCACCTTGAACCTTAATCCCATGCCACTTACTTCGTTCCTTGAAAAAATAAACACTCCGGCCTCCGTTAGTTTTAATGAAACCATGGCGACCATTACCGAAAACTATCATTACCAAGCCACTGAATTTAGTAATGGACTTAATGAAGACACCTTGATTAATCAAGCCGGAACCAACGAAGGCTCTTGTAAAATTTTTGCTTTTGCCAAAATCCACCAGCTTAATCAGCAACAAACATTAAACCTGTTTGGTGATTATTATCGACGGGATGTTTTAAATGATCCACAAGGCACAGGCCACCAAAACATCAGAAATTTTATGAAATACGGCTGGGAAGGTATTTTTTTTAAAGGCGAGGCGTTGATGGCACATGCCTCTGAAGGTCAAACAGAATAATAACTAATCCCACGATAAGGCAGAGTAAAATTGTCAGAGCCTGTATTATTAAATAAGCCCAAAAAATCGGCGGTCATTAGCTACGCGACTGTTTCAGAAAGCCGTTTATTGGTGCCGTTAACCCAAAGTAAAAAATTAGCGACTATTCGCAAGCAATCACAAGCACTGCAACCGCTTGAAAAAAAACCTGCGCCAAGTACTGAAATTACGGCATCAGGGTTAAATAAAGACGTCAGCGGCTTATTAAACGAAGCACAAGAACACATTAACGCAAAAATCAATGAACTGATGGCGCTTTATCCGCCCGGCAAGAAGAACAAAATGTTCGCGCTAAAATATGGACAACCTGACCGCATTAAGCAAATGAACTTAAAAGCCATCTTTACCCGCTTGGCTATGGATAAACCCAAGAAATTTGCGCTTATCCAGCACCTGGATTATTTTGGCAACGCGACAATGCCGGTTGAGACTCTTAACCCCAACTTGTTTGAACAACAAATCGACGTTTAAAACGTGAAACAATAGGTGCAACTTAAGGCTCATTGTATAATTCGGCTTTAAGTTTTTATTGTCCATAACACTTTAGGATTAATTGACGTATGACTCCAGAAAACCGCTCCATACGCCGTCGCGGCATTTATTTATTACCTAATTTGTTTACTACCGGCGCCTTGTTTGCAGGTTTCTATGCCATTACTTCGGCGATAGATGGCCGTTTCGAGACGGCTGCCATTTCCATTTTTGTGGCGATGATTCTGGACGGACTCGATGGCCGTGTGGCTCGCTTAACCAATACGCAAAGTGAATTTGGCGCTCAATACGATAGTTTGTCAGACATGGTTTCGTTTGGTACAGCCCCTGCTCTGGTGATGTATTTGTGGTCATTTACCAGTTTGGGTAAATTAGGTCTTTTTGCCGCTTTTGTCCACATGGCAGGTGGTGCGTTAAGACTGGCCCGCTTTAATACGCAATTAACCTCTGCTGACAAACGTTATTTTCAGGGCTTACCCAGTCCGGCGGCTGCGGCTATTCTTGCCGGTTTTATCTGGCTTTCGCTGGAACATGATTATCCGGTTGAAATTTTTAAATATGTCGGAATAGCGTTAACCATCAGTACCGGCCTGTTAATGGTGAGTAATTTCAGGTATTCCAGTTTTAAAGAAATCGATTTAAAAGGTAAAGTGCCTTTTTTTGTAGCAATTACCGTTATGTTGGCCATCGGTTTTATCATGGCGCAACCGCAAACCATGCTGTTTTTAATATTCCTGGCTTATGCGATTTCCGGGCCGGTTGTTACCCTGGTTATGCGCAGACGCAGATTGCATGGACGTAAACCGTAAACTCTGCTTGAGGGTGCATTATCATTCGCGTATAGTCGTTAACATGATTATTCAACACACCACGCCTTTTAAAAACACCTGTGCCGGCACAATAACTGCCAAAGCAAATTTGTGTGCGTGGTTATGCTCCTCCTTAAGATTCCTGCCCTGATGGGCATCTATTCTGTTTATTCGTTAACTAAACCCCTTATCAGTTATATCAACTTAACCGTTGATACCTCTCTATGAATTGAGTTTTTATGAAAGACAAATTAATTATATTTGATACGACCTTGCGTGATGGCGAACAAAGCCCCGGTGCCTCCATGACCCGTGATGAAAAAGTCAGGATTGCAAAAGCACTGGAACGTTTAAAAGTTGACGTAATAGAAGCGGGGTTTCCTGCGGCCAGTCCCGGTGATTTTGAATCCGTTCAAGCCGTTGCCAATGCCATAAAAGACAGCATCGTCTGTGGCCTTGCCAGAGCTTTGGATAAAGATATCGACAGCGCAGGAGCAGCGCTTAAAGGTGCCAGTCGCTCACGAATACATACGTTTATTGCGACGTCGCCCATACACATGCAAATGAAATTGCAAATGTCACCGGAGCAAGTCATTGATTATGCCGTTAAAGCCGTAAAACGCGCCCGTCAATATACCGATGATGTGGAGTTTTCACCTGAAGATGCCGGACGCTCTGACGAAGACTTTTTGTGCCGGATACTGGAAGCGGTCATTAATGCGGGTGCTACCACGCTGAATATACCCGATACGGTGGGTTATAGTGTCCCCCAACAATTTGGCGCAACCATTGCCAATTTGATTCAGCGTATCCCTAATTCAGATAAAGCGATTTTCTCAGTGCATTGCCATAATGATCTGGGGCTGGCTGTGGCCAACTCTTTGTCGGCGGTGATGAACGGTGCTCGCCAGGTTGAATGTACCATTAACGGCTTGGGAGAGCGTGCCGGTAATGCCTCCTTGGAAGAAGTGGTGATGGCGGTTCGTACCAGTCATGATGTGTTCACTTGTCAAACGGGCATCGATACCCGTGAAATCTTGACCTGTTCAAAACTGGTTTCTTCCATCACCGGTTTCCCTGTGCAACCCAACAAAGCTATCGTGGGTGCTACTGCCTTTGCTCATGAAGCCGGCATCCATCAGGATGGCGTATTAAAAAGCCGCGAAACCTACGAAATCATGCGTGCTGAAGATGTTGGCTGGACGGCTAATCGTATGGTGTTGGGCAAGCATTCCGGCA
>CAIMDR010000366.1 GCA_903839795.1 uncultured Methylococcaceae bacterium
CATAGCCAAACTCCTCAGCCAAATTAAGCCATAAAGCATCAGCCAGATTAAATTTGGTAACCGCCTCTATTAAGGGCAGCTCTTCAGACTCAAGCCCTACGGCATAGTCCTTTAACAAGCTTAAAAGAATATCAGACACAGACGCCGAATCAGCCTTGACCACAACGGCCAGCATTTTACGATCCAATGAACGCTCATCTTCGTTTTCAGTGATGAAGCGTTTCAACGCGGTAATACGCTGTTTACTGGCAAAAAAGTCTTGTCGATTGCGGATATGCGCTCTCAACGACATCTTTTGGATGCCTAAGTCGTTTAGCAACAGTGAACTGGCATCGGCGTAAAACTGTTCACTGTATAAACGAATATCCAGAAACCAATCTTTATCAGGATCAGGCTCGGCATAAGGGAAGTACAACAGAAAACGGCCTTCAGGCTCATCCAGCTCTATACGTTTCTTGGTCTCAAAAATAGAACGACCGACCATATTCAGCACCGTCACATCCGGAACGACAAGGCTCGAAAGCACTTCCTGAAAGCTCTGTTCAGGATCGTACCAAAATAAAAGACGACATTCATTGGCAGAACCAAAGGCAAATTTAGCGACAATGCCTTGCTGTAATTGGGTAATATCCATTTTTTATAAAATACGGGTAACTGTTTAATATTATAAAGAATTAAGGTTTTTGTAGATTCAAAATTTGACGCCGATGCCGGTCGGGGTTTGCAACCCCGACCGAAACGTTTAAAGGTTTCAATAGCTTTCAAAACGTGAGTAACGGGGTTACAAACCCCGTCACGCTTCAGATTCAAAATTTGACTCATGAACTTGGTGCCAACTTAATGCCTACTTGGTGCCATAACTACGATGCCGATGCCGGTCGGGGTTTGCAACCCCGACCGAAACGTTTAAAGGTTTCAATAGCTTTCAAAACGTGAGTAACGGGGTTGTAAACCCCGTCACGCTTGAGGTTGACAGGCTGGCATCTATTACTCTTTTGATTTCCAGTTCAACGCTTTCTTAACAGCCTGCTCTAACTCATCTTTAAACACGTTAAAAGAACTCATATTAATTTGATGTATATCAAACTGCCCATTACGAACTAATTCATTAAGTTGCGCTGTACTATTAAGCCCTTTTAAAGCATCAGACAACTGTTCTTTTAATGGTCTTAGACCTTTATCGTTACCACTTACCTCTTCCAGTTTTTGACACTGTTGATAAGGATTTTCTTTGACGGCACAAAGTAACCAAGCCTCTGATTTTGGTTTAGGCATCATCGCTACCCCATAATCAAAACCTTCTTTATTAAAACCTGCGTGTATAGAGTTTATTTTATTTTTCCAATCTCCACGACCAGCCGAAGCGGTACCATCAGAATCATGAAATAAAACAGCAATAACAACAGCACCAAGTTCATGTGATTTACTGTTGGCGGCTATAGCCAATGCTCTGGCATTTTCAAAATAATACTTGGTTTCCAACGGCTTTTTCTTGCCCGGTAGACCCATTGATTTTTGTAAAGCAGGTGGCTTATTCGTAACCAAATAAGATTTTGAAACATAACTGACACAATTATTTTCAATATGAGAAAACTCATAACCTTGACTGTGTTCGATTAATTGATCAACTATCCAACTCATCGGACCCGGTTGAAAATTATCAGAATCACATAGATCCAATGCAAGACCACATACGCCCAAATCAGACTTACCTTCTCCGCTTAGCAATAAATACATACCAACACCATCAAAGCAAAGTATCTATTTCTTGGCTACCAACTTAAGACGGGACAGTTTGAGGTTAAGCCGTTCGTGGTGAGCCTGTCGAACCATGAACGACTTAACCGCTCACCCTTCGACAGGCTCAGGACGAACGGTTAAGTCTC
>CAIMDR010000367.1 GCA_903839795.1 uncultured Methylococcaceae bacterium
GTCGCTCCCACGAAACAGATTCTGCCAGAGAAAATTGAACTATGAAATTGCAAGAAGAAAATGCGGCGTATGACGAAATTAACGTTACGCCGATGCTTGATTTGGCTTATGTATTATTGATTGTATTTATCCTGATGACCACGGCGGCCGTGCAGGGCGTACAGGTTAATTTACCTAAAGCCAGTAACACGCCCAGTTTGTCCAAGCCCCAAACCAAAGCCATTACGGTAACCGCTGACGGCACTATTTTTCTGGATACTTTTCCGGTCACCATGGAACAACTGGAAACGACTTTGCAGCAATATAAAGCGGTTAATCCAGCCTTGCCGGTCGTTGTTAAGGGTGATGCAACCGTTCAGTATCAAAGCGTTATTGATATTCTTGCCTTGCTGGGCAAGCTTGAAATTACTCAAGTCGGTTTGGTAACCCAGAATCTGGTTAAGTAGGCTTGCCCTTTATTTATAAAAGACAAAAACCTTTTATTCACCACGAAGACACGAAGGACACGAAGAAAAAACTTCGTAGGAGCGGGCTATGCCCGCGATGAAGAAGCTAAAGCTAAGCATTGCAGCCCAAATATCGCGGGCATGGCCCGCTCCTACGGAGGTATTGTGCTTATTAATGAGTGTTACCCAAGTACACGAAAGTCTTTTATTCACCACAAAGACACAAAAAACTTCGTGTTCTTCGTGTCTTCGTAGTGAAGCTTTTAATGCTTTTTAAGAATCAAATACTTTTTATTGTTTTATGAGTAATAACAAACATTTCAGGGTGTATATACCAAAGATCATAGGCGGTTTGATACTCCTTGTTGCACTGGTTTATGTGTTTAAGGTTATTAGCGGTTTTGTCGGTGAGAAGCCTGCCAAGCATGAAAAAAAAATTCAGCCGATTGCGCTATTTAAGCCACCACCCCCGCCACCGCCACCACCGCCAAAAGTGGAACAACCACCGGAACCGGAAGTGCAGGAAAAAATTGAAGAACCCGAGCCCGATCCTGAGCCGTTACCTGATGTGCCTGATGAGCAACCGGCCGCTGATACCGGTTTGGATGCAGAAGGCACTGCCGGAACTGATGCCTTTGGCATGGTTGGTCGTAAAGGCGGCAAAGGTTTGTTAGGTGGGGGCGGTGGCAGTCCTTTTGCCTGGTATGCAGGCACTATAAAAGATAGTTTAGTCGATATTTTGTCAGAGCATGATGATTTACGCAGAAAAAGTTATTCAGCCATCGTCAAGATTTGGTTGAATCCTGATGGTTCGGTAACCCGCTTTGAATTGTCTCGCGGCAGTAATGACCCTGACATTGATAAGTTATTAAACAAGCTGTTGGGAAAATTTAAAAAAGCTAAAGAAGCGCCTCCGCCCGGTATGGAACAGCCCGTTAAACTTAAAATTTCATCACGACTTTAGGTGCTTTAAGGATTTATCTCCCCCTTTGAAAAAGGGGGACTAAGGGGGATTTATTTAACAAATCTCCCCTAACCCCTCTTTTTCAAAGAGGGGGACTGAATACTTACACTGGAACCGTTATTTATAATGACTCAGTAACAACTTGGCGCTTACTGTGCCTTGGTTGGTTTGTTCCCGACTGATGCTAATTTGATCAAC
>CAIMDR010000368.1 GCA_903839795.1 uncultured Methylococcaceae bacterium
GAATGGAATCAGTTAGCCTTCACTGCGGATTCCTATTCCCTTTTTGCGGATAAAAAAATCATTGATTTACGGTTGCCATCGGGAACACCCGGTATAGACGGCTCTAAAGCCTTAATTGCTTATTGCGAGCGCCTGCCGGAAAATACATTATTACTGGTTACGGCGGGAAAAATAGCCGGTGGCGCTTTAAAAACCAAATGGCTGGAGGCATTGGATAAAAAAGGTGTTGTGATTCAGGTTTGGCCACTGGAAGGGAGTGATTTAATTCGCTGGTTACAGCAAAGAGCTGAGCTGCGAGGGTTACACATAGAAACGGAAGGTTTACGGATATTAGCCTCCAGAATTGAAGGTAATCTGTTAGCCGCCGCTCAGGAAATAGAAAAACTTTACGTGCTTTACGGCGCAGTAAACCTTAGTAGCCAGCAAATTTCCGAAGCCGTTGCCGATAGCTCACGATACGATGTATTTAAGCTGATGGATAGCGTCTTGGGGGGCAGCGTAGGCCGTATCCTTAAGGTATTGTCAGGTTTGCGATCAGAAGGTGTGGCCACGCCGATTGTGTTGTGGGCGTTAACACGCGAAGCAAGAGCACTAATAAAGATGAAGCTGGCGCTCTCTCAAGGTCAAAATAGAGAAGTCGTATTCAAAAACAACCAAATCTGGGATAAACGTAAACAACGGGTTAGCAATGCCCTAAGCAGGCTCAGTGATAGTGATTTAAATAACATACTGGTGTTAAGCGCAAAGGCGGACAGGCAAATAAAAGGTCAAGAATCCGGTGATGCCTGGGAAACGTTACTGGCACTGTGTCTGCTGTTTGCATCGGCACCGGTTATGGCCTGTACAGGCTGAATGGTAACTATTGAGTCCCCCTCTTTGACAAAGAGGGGTTAGGGGAGATTTTATTAGATAAATAATTTCTGCATTTGAGAATTGTCAGAACTGATACTTCCTAATCTTTTAACCGCCAATTTCGTATATAATGCACGTTTTATTGTTACGTCATATCCTTTAAACATTTTTAATTACATGCCGAAAAAGAAAAGTACGACTTTATTTGAAGACTCACTCGCAGAACTTGAACAATTGGTTAGCCAGTTGGAACAAGGTGAAATATCGCTGGAAGAGTCACTAAAGTCATTTGAACGCGGGGTTACGCTGACCCGAACCTGTCAAAAAGCCTTGCAGGAGGCGGAGCAGAAAGTTCAGATTCTGATAGAAAAAAACGGCACTCAAACCCTGGAGCCCTTTACCGATGAGTAATGCGTTAAAAGAATACCTTGGCTTTTGTCAAAGTCGTGTTGAAAAATCTTTGGAAGAACGCCTTCCCAGTGGTCAGTTACTGCCACAAAAACTTCATCAAGCGATGCGTTACAGTGTGTTGGATGGCGGTAAACGTATGCGCCCCATGCTGACTTATTGCACAGGAATGGCGTTGGGTATTGCTCCTGAAGTGCTGGATGGACCGGCTTGTGCGGTTGAGTTTATTCACGTTTATTCGTTAATTCACGATGATCTTCCGGCAATGGATGACGATGATCTTAGGCGAGGAAAAGCAACTTGTCATGTGGCTTTTGACGAAGCAACCGCTATTTTAGCGGGCGATGCGTTACAGGCTTTGGCTTTTGAAATATTGGCGCATGATCCCAGTATGACAGCGACGCCTGAAGGTCGATTAAAAATGATTATTGCGTTGGCAAAAGCCAGTGGCTCTCAGGGTATGGTCGGTGGTCAAGCCATTGATTTGCAATCGGTCGGTACGCGATTAAATCTGCCTGAGCTGGAAAACATGCATATTCATAAAACAGGCGCTTTAATCCGCGCCAGTGTTAACTTGGCAACGCTTGCAAAAGCCGATATAGATCCGGTTGCGGCGACAAAATTGGATCATTATGCTAAATGTATCGGTTTGTCTTTTCAGGTTAAAGATGACATTCTTGACGAAGAAAGCGATACCGCTACGTTAGGAAAAACGCAAGGTAAAGATAAGGATAACGATAAACCAACCTATCCAGCTTTACTGGGGTTGGCGGGTGCCAAACAAAAAGCGCAAGAGCTTCATGAGAAAGCGCTCGACAATTTGAGTGTTTTTGGCAAAGAAGCAGATTTATTACGCGACTTGTCACTTTATATTATTCAGCGGACTCATTGATAACCAACTTGATTACTGGGGATTTAATCTGGATAATTAACGGTTGCTTAACAAAACAGTCGCTTCTCATTAGTTGCAAGTGATTTTTGCCAGACCTTTAACGGCCTAAAACCTGGAAGGTCTTTCTACTAGACGAGATGCTACAAACACTCTGCCGACTCAAGGAATCGACGTAAACATGAATAAATCAGGTAGTTTTTCCCTGTTAGATACCATCAACAGCCCCGCAGATGTCCGCAAGCTCAACAAGGATCAGTTAAAACCCTTGGCGAAAGAGCTGCGTGATTATTTAACCCATACCGTGAGCATTTCCGGTGGGCACTTTTCGGCAGGCTTGGGCACCGTTGAGTTAACCGTTGCCCTGCATTATGTTTTTGATACCCCGTCTGACCAGTTGGTCTGGGATGTAGGGCATCAAGCCTATCCGCACAAGATTTTGACCGGCCGTAAAGAACGGATGACCACGATTCGCACGCTGAATGGCGTATGCGCGTTTCCCAATCGGGCCGAGAGCGAATACGATGCCTTTGGCGTCGGCCATTCCAGCACGTCCATCAGTGCGGCGCTGGGGATGGCGATTGCCTCGGAACTGAAAGGTGAAGACAAACAGATGGTCGCCATTATCGGCGATGGCAGCATTACCGGCGGGATGGCGTTTGAA
>CAIMDR010000369.1 GCA_903839795.1 uncultured Methylococcaceae bacterium
GAAGATTGGACTTTTCATATTTCGCCTTTCGCCTTTCGCCTTTAACCTACCTCAATCTCTTCAGTTTTCACGTCTTTTAACAATCCCAAATGCTTTACATCAATTTCAATGACTAATTCATTCGCACCGAATTCATCAATATGCTCGTCAATTATTTTTGCGCAAGTAAATAGTTTTGCCCTGACATTGCCTTGATGGGGCTGTAAATAACAACGTTTTTTAACTTTGGTAACCGAAAATAGTTCCGCCAGAACCTGATAAAGCAGCTCAACACCGGCTCCCGTTTCAGCAGACAACCAAACCCGAACCGGATTACCTTCGTCATCTCGGTCGATATGCGGCTGAATATTATCCAGTAAATCAATTTTATTAAAGATTTCAATCTGCCTGACTTTATCAGCGCCTATATCATCCAACACCTGATTGACCTGAACAATAATTTCATCTCTATCATCGCTACAAGCATCAATAACGTGCAGTAATAAATCAGCTTCACTGGCTTCCTGCAAGGTCGATTTAAATGCCGCGACCAACTCATGCGGTAAATGACGGATAAACCCAACGGTATCCGCCAAAACAATTTCGCTACTATTAGGTAACTGACAACTTCGCAAGGTCGGATCTAAAGTAGCAAATAATTGATCAGCCGTGTAAATATCCGCACCCGTCAACGCATTGAATAAAGTAGACTTACCCGCATTGGTGTAACCCACCAAAGAAACCGATGAAACTTCGGCTTTTTTTCGTTTGCTACGCCCTTGATGCCGCTGTTTATCAACCTTATCCAAACGCTGTTGAATCTGCTTGATACGCAAACTCAGTAATCGTCTATCGGTTTCCAGCTGGGTTTCACCGGGGCCGCGCAGACCAATACCGCCTTTTTGGCGCTCCAAATGGGTCCAACCTCTTACCAGCCGGGTTGACAAGTGCTTTAATTGCGCCAGTTCAACCTGTAACTTACCTTCAAAAGATTGTGCCCGTTGGGCAAATATATCCAGAATCAGACCATTTCTGTCAACTACCCGAACGCCCAAAGCGCCTTCAAGGTTTCTTTCCTGACTGGGAGCAAGTGCGTGATTAAATAAAACAACATCGGCCGCGTAAGTTTCTACCGCCGCTTTAAGCTCTTCAAGCTTGCCTTTGCCGACATAATATTTTGAGTCGGGGCGTTTACGACTGCCAGTAACGACATAAACAGGATCGGTTCCGGCTGACTTGGCCAATTCTTTTAATTCTAAAAGATCTTCCTGCCCGGAACGAAAAGTTAGGTGAACGAGTACTGCTCGTTCACCAGAAGAATCGGGTCGATCAAACAATAAAATACTCCATCAATGAATCTATAAAAAGTCTATTCAGTCCGTAAAAATTGCTCACTCGCCGCTGACAGTTTCGTCGTCGCGCATAATTTTTACTGACTTACTGGGCACTATCGTTGATATGGCATGTTTATAAACCATCTGACTCATCGTATTTTTTAGCATAATGACATACTGATCAAATGAGTCTACTTTTCCTTGTAACTTTATGCCATTAACAAGAAAAATTGATACCGGCGTATGTTCCTTTCTAAGCGTATTTAGAAAATTGTCCTGCAAATTTTGACTTTTTGGCATCCGATTTCTCCTTATTATTTTATATTTTAATGGCGTTTAAGATAGCTGCAATTACAAGTCAATACAAATCTTTATCTATCGAACAGTATCTGCTTTTTTTTATATCTGTATATCTTATCAGAGACAACTTGATTTACGCCTATTTTATTGCAGTCGTTTTCAATTTAACGATAAGATGTCGATAATCCTTATCAGCCAACGCATCATTTAAAACAAGCCGTGTATTTTTATGTCCAGACATCCAGGATAGAGACTGAGAGCGGTATTTATAATGTAAAAAGAGTGCAAAGGTTGTAATGACCGTTGATTTCAAAATTTCAATCGAAGCAAAATCAACCCCTTCCGACAGTTCCCAACCTAACGATTCCGTATGCTTAATGATGACTGTTTTTGCGGTTAAGCGTCTGCCAGTCAACCCATAATGTAAACCAATTAATACCCATAAACTAATTTTAACCGGAAAAGTCAACGCAGTAGCCATACTGGCAACCAAGGCCAGTGCATGAACAATAATAACCAGCTTTTTTAAGCGCTTGGACGGTTTAAGTATTAATAATAATGCAGCGTTGGATTTTGGCATATTTTACAAGCTCAAAATTTATTGTATAAAGCTTAAGGTACCCGGTAATCTGTTTTTTTACCTTACACCTTTTAGTCATGTAGTCGGGTGCGTCTCTTTGCGCCCGACATTTCGATATGATTGCCGAGCAACGATAAAGCCGTTGCCCGACCCGCCTGACTCTACAAAGACGGCTATAACAAGCAAGAGCCGGAATAAGGCAACCCAAGCCTGTGCTGAGCGTATCGAAGGGCGTAGCGCGTGGTTGCGTTTCCGGTGCACTCTTACGGGGATGCCGGAAACGCTTATTCTCGCTTGCGCTTGAAAAGTCTTATTCCGGCCTACACCTACTGTAAGTTCACACAGATAACATCCCTTGAAGTGATGGTATCTGAAAACATAGAAATTATTTATCTGAAAATGTATAGCATAATTGTCGGACAACGATAAAGCCGTCACCCGACCTACGCGACGGAGCTATTTTTACCTTACACCTTTTAGCCACTTACGCCGACAGTTGCTATATAATCAACTTCTATTTTAAAACTTTATCCTTTCATCTATGAATCAACACTGGAAAAACTTTTTACTCAGCCAAAATGCAACGTTTGAAAGTGATACAGACATTACTTTTCCAGCCATTGACGATGATAATGACAAAGCCATTTACCCGATTGCGCATTTGGCCGTGTTGACCGTTAGCGGCAAAGATGCAGCCACGTTATTACAGGGACAAGTGACCTGTAATGTTAACGAACTGACCGCCACAAAAAGCAGTCTGGGCGCTTTATGCACGCCAAAAGGCCGAGCCATCACCACTTTTTTACTGATTAAAACCGGTGATGTTTTTCTTGTTATTTTACCTGAAGCGCTCTTGGAAACAGTCAAAAAAAGATTGCAAATGTATATTTTAAGAGCCGATGTCACCGTAACCGATAGCTCCGATCAGCTCTGTTTAATGGGCTTATCCATACCGGCAATGCCAGCCGAACCCTTATTTAACACAACGCAACAAGACGCCATTAGCGTTAATTTTTCTGGCACACAGCCTCGTTATTTGGTGATTGCCGATACCGATAAAGCCATGGCACTGTGGTCAGAGCGAGTCGATAACCAGCACTTTAAACCTACAAATTCAGACCAATGGCGTTATCTGGATATGCTCTCAGGGATACCTTGGCTGACTACCGAAACCTCCGAAGAATTTATTCCACAAATGCTTAATCTGGATCAACTGGGCGGTATCTGCTACAACAAAGGTTGCTATACCGGCCAGGAAATTGTTGCCCGCACGCATTATCTTGGCAAAACCAAAAGAGCGCTATTTCTGGCTGAATGCAATTCGACTACCATACCCGCGCCCAATTCAACCATCATTGACAACAGCACCGACACAGAACAATCCATCGGTAAGGTTTTACTGGCGCAACACGTCCAAATAGTGACAGAAAGCGCGGTAACTGCTGTTAAAATGCTGATCGTTTTACAGGTTTCTGATAGCGACACCTATAACCTGAGCTTAAATGACAACCATCAGACTAAAATTACTTTATTAAGATGACTACCATGATAAATAATCAAGCCGTTTTACATTTTCGTCGCCTCGGCATAATCACTATTTTTGCGGTTTATGCTGTCATTCTTATGGGTGGCGTTGTCAGGGCATCAGGTGCCGGCATGGGTTGTCCGGACTGGCCCATGTGCTTTGGGCAATGGATACCGCCCACTGAAGAGTCGCAGTTACCCGCTAATTATCATGAAATTTATGCCGAACGCGGTTATGAAAACACCCAATTTAACCCCGTAAAAACCTGGACCGAATACAGCAATCGGTTGGTGGGCGTGAGCATTGGTTTTTTGATTTTTCTAACGGCCTGGTCATCACGTATTTATCTTAAAACCGACAAAACCGTTTTTTATTTATCATTAAGCAGTTTTTTTCTGGTCGGTTTTCAAGGCTGGCTGGGGTCAAGTGTCGTCGCAAGCAACCTTAAACCGGTCATGATAACCGTTCACATGCTCTTGGCGTTGGTGATAGTGGCCTTGTTGATTTATACCATTGCCCGCTCGCAACGTGATTCTCTCAGTAAAATTGATACGGATTTGTTGCCCGCCAAGTTTAAAACCGTTTTAATCGCGGCCATGATAATGACCCTATTGCAAGTCGCCATGGGTACTCAAGTCAGAGAAGCCGTTGATTTTATTGCCCGCGAACACATTGAGCGTCAATACTGGCGCGAAGATTTTCCCATTATTTTTTACATACACCGGTCTTTTTCATCAATTATTCTTTTTACCAATTTGTGGTTAGTCTGGAAAATTTACCAATCCGTTGACAAACAAAACCTGCTATTTCGCACCGGTCTGGCGCTTGCAGGCTTGGTAATCACTGCCATTCTGGCGGGTATCAGCTTGGACAGACTTGGCGTACCGGCCTTTGTCCAACCCATCCATCTGCTGGTAGCCAGCATGATTTTTGGTGTACAGTTTTTTATTTATAGCTGCCTGAATTACGCGGCAACAAAGCCGGATTATAGTAAAACATCCGCTAGTCATTAATTATTTAATCAGGTTCTTGGCAACACACCGCATCAAGGCCACATACCGGTATCGTAAACAATGAACACTATAAACCAACAGCTCTTGGCGCAAGCGCTGCAAGTTTGTGCTGATGAGCCTATTCATCAGATTGGCAACATTCAACCGCACGGTGCAGCACTGGTTTTAAGTGCCGACAGTCTGCGCACGGTACTTCAGGCCAGTGCCAATATTAATCAGTTCATTGATTTTTCCACTGAAGACGTACTGGGCAAACCGCTTGCCGAGCTGCTTGGCGAGGCTTCAGCGCAACGGATTGAGAGCTTGATTAAAAGCACCCAAACGCAACAATGCGTGACTGGATTGATTAGCGTTGCACAGCAACAACTAGTCGTTGAGCTTGACGTTACTATTTATAGTTCGGACGCATTTTGGGTAGTGGAACTCTGTCAGGATAGCGGCTTACCCAAAAGCGAGAAACTGGGCGAACTGCTTATGCATACCCAGAATGCACTACTGTCACTTGAATCAGATAACGAACCCGCCCGATACTTTGAAGAGATCAGCCGTTTTGTGCAGGCATTGACCGGCTATGACAGTGTGATGATCTACCGTTTTAAACCTAATTGGGACGGCGAGGTTATCGCACAAAGCCATACTGAGGCAGCTCCCTGTTATCAAGGTCTGAGCTTTCCGGCCAGCGATATTCCGGTACAGGCGCGGACACTTTACCTTAAAAACCGGGTACGCATCGTGACCAACGTCAAGGCCAAACCGGTTTCTGTGCTGCCAACGCTTAATCCGGTCAGTCAACAACCACTCGATATGACCCATTCGGTACTGCGCAGTTTGTCCCCGATCCATCTGGAATACTTGGGCAATATGGGGGTTCAAGCTTCCATGGTGATTTCATTGCTGCAAAATGGCCGACTGTGGGGGTTGATTTCTTGCCATCACCTGACCCCAAAACGGGTATCTTTCGCCATGCGGGATGCGGCTGTGTTTATCTCCCGAATGGTATCATCGGAACTGACATCAATCGAAATAAAGGCCGAGCATAAACTGCTTGACAAGGCCTCGCAGATAAAAATGGCGTTGCTCGACTCCATCATTACCCAAACAGAAGCCAAGGTTATAGAACAATTTAACCC
>CAIMDR010000370.1 GCA_903839795.1 uncultured Methylococcaceae bacterium
ACGAAGACGAAGACGAAGACGAAGACGAGGACGAGGATGGGAGCGTAACAAAATGAAATCAATGACCTATCCCGCATTTTTACAGGAAGGGCCGTTGAAGCTAGTCTTCTTTGGGGGTAAGGGCGGCGTAGGAAAAAGTACCTGTGCAAGTGCAGCGGCTTTAAAGTTGGCGCAAGAACAGCCACAGCATCTTTTTTTGTTGGTCTCTACCGATCCTGCGCACTCGCTGAAAAACATGCTGTCAGATGTCGTGTTACCGCAGAATTTGGAAGTATGTGAATTAAGCGCAGCAGATTCATTACATGCGTTTAAATTGCAACATGACGCGTCCCTAAAAGAAATTGCCGATCGCGGTACTTTTCTGGATCAAAGTGACATCCAGGGCTTAATGGATGCAGCGCTTCCCGGTATGGATGAATTAGCGGCTTATCTTGAAATTGCCAAGTGGATTCAGGACGACTCCTACTATCGTATTATTATAGATACGGCCCCTACGGGTCATACGTTACGGCTGTTGGAAATGCCTGATTTGATTCATCGCTGGTTAATTGCTTTGGATACGTTACTCGCCAAGCATCGCTATATGCGAAGCCATTTTGGCGGTAATAAACGCCTGGATCACTTGGATGCTTTTATACTGGACATGAATGCCTCATTAAAAAACATGCAGACCTTAATGGCGGATGCAACACGATGTAATTTTATTTTAGTACTGCAGCCTGAAGCAATGATTGTTGAAGAAAGCGTTGATCTCGCCCACGCCTTGAGTCAGCGGCAGGTGTTCATGTCTGAGCTGGTCGTTAATCGATTGTTGCCTGACAATGATTGTCCGATATGTTTTGCTGAACGTAGCAGACAAATACGTGCACTTAAAAACATAATGAGGCGTTTACCCGGGCAGGTGTTTTGGACGCTGCCTTTACTTGCCGAAGAACCACGAGGTAGTCTGCTTTGTGGGTTGTGGTCTGAGCTACGGTTACTGGATAAAAGCGAGATTATGACGACTATCAGTAGTCATAAATTGCCTCTGCATATAGAGGAACCAGTTCCGTTGCCTGCCAATACCTTGCGGTTATTAATTTTCGCCGGCAAAGGCGGGGTGGGTAAAACTACGTTGGCCTGTGCAACGGCCTTACGCTTGCAAAGTGAATACCCACAGTTGCGTATTTTAATATTTTCCACAGACCCCGCGCATTCTCTGAGCGATTGCTTGGGAGTGAGTGTACAAAACACGCCTACTTCGGTGATGTTTAAAATTGATGCGCAAGAAATAAATGCAGAAGCTGACTTTGAGAAAATTCGGAGCGACTATCGGAAAGAATTAGAAGATTTTTTACAGGATGCTTTACCCAATTTAGATATTACGTTTGATCGCGAAGTGATGGAACATTTGCTCGATCTGGCTCCCCCCGGACTGGATGAAATTATGGCATTAACGACTATTATGGATCATCTCGACAGCGGGCGTTATGATATGATAATCGTAGATGCAGCACCTAGTGGGCATTTGCTACGGTTGCTGGAATTACCTGAGTTGATTCGGGATTGGTTAAAAATATTCTTCTCATTATTGCTGAAATACCGTAAAGTTATGCGCTTTCCGCATTTATCAGAACGCTTGGTGCAGCTCTCACGGGAATTAAAAAGTTTGCGGATTTTGTTGCAGAATGTTGAACAAACGGGACTCTATGCGGTCACTATTCCAACTTATTTGGCGATAGAAAAAACCTACGAAATGACATGCACTTTACAGCGACTGGGTATAGCGACAAATGCATTATTTATTAATCAGATTACACCAAATAGCGATTGTGGGCTGTGCAAAACAATTAAAAGAAACGAATCATTACAGATTAGGCACGCGCATGACATTTTTTCTGCCCTGCCACAGGCACGCATTTATCGGCAAATGGATCCTGCCGGTTTAAGTGAGTTGATGGCTTTAGGTTCAGCGCTTTATTTATAGATCGTAAAAAATTATGTCAATTAACAAGCAATATCAGGATGAACAGGAGCAGGTATCTTTGTGTGAGGCGCTGGATCGCTTGTTAAATAAAGGTGCTGTGGTGGTTGCTGATGTAACCGTTTCTGTCGCTAATATTGATTTGATTTACTTAAGCCTGCAAGCTTTGGTGGCCTCAGTAGAAACAGGCAAAAGTTTACGCGGCCGAGAGTAAGATAATGACAACGAAGCAACCCTTACCCCATCATTCCATGGCTGACTTGGCAGCACCCATTTCACCCCGATTAAGCACAGAAGGTTTGCCTCGTAAATTAGAAATTGATGGTGATCGTGTTCGTAATGGTTTGGCGCAACTGGTCTTAACGCTCGTTAAATTATTGCATGAACTGTTGGAGCGACAAGCGATTAGACGTATGGATTCCGGCTCGCTAACTGATGAAGAAATCGAACGACTGGGTATGACGCTAATGCGTCAAGCCGAGGAATTGGATAAGTTGCGTGAGGTTTTTGGTCTCAAAGACGATGATTTGAATTTTAACTTAGGCCCCTTGGGCCGATTATTATAAAGGCCCGTAAAATGAACAAGAACAGGCAATTATTATGGATTATCTATGAACACACCATGAGTGTGTTCGAGGTAAAGGAGGTGTCTCATGACTAATACGGCTATTGGTGCAAATTCGGCAACGCGTGGTTTTTTAATGCGCATGGGTAATGCTTGGTTTGAACAGGGTGAGCTGCGACAAGCACTAGATGTTTATCTAAAGGTCATTGAGGAATATCCTGGCAGCGAGGAAAGTATAACAGCTCAAGCTGTATTGTTGACCATTGCCCTGCGTTACGAACAAGAGGGTCTGTTACGGTTATCTCTGGATGTGCTTGAGCGGCTTGAACAAACGCAAACGACAACTGCGTAAGCTTATTGTTTTGATCCACTGTAGTGCGCTGTTTAATCAGGATTTAAGCCAGGTATTAAGGTGCAAGTAACAGGGTATGCACTCGATAATGATGCTCAGGATTTTTTAATGGGTAAGCGCTTTTCGATTTGAAGTAAAAATTTGAATGTGGATTTGAGCTTTTCAGGACGACTACTTTAAGGATTTATACCGTGAACGACAATAAAAAATTAACTCATTCTACCAACTCGACCACCGTAGCCGATTTGCTGGAGCGATTACTCGACAAAGGTATCGTTATTAGTGGAGATATTCGCATCAGGCTGGTTGAAGTAGAATTGTTGACTCTGGAAATTCGCTTGCTTATTTGTTCGGTAGACAAAGCACTGGAAATGGGTTTGGATTGGTGGACCGGCAACCCGGCGTTTGACTCAAGAGCCAGAGCAGCATCCGCATTACCAGAAACAGGACTGGAAGAGCGTCTACAGCGTTTGGAGGCGCAATTGAAAAAGTTGCCCGTCATCGAAGAAACGCATCCATAAGTCGTGGTAGCTGGCAGCGTATTTTTTAATCGAAAGGGATCAGGAGAGTATGATGCGGTCTATTCGTTGTGTTTTTTGTCGTGGAACGGGGAATGATCCTTTTGGGATCATGTCTTGGCATTCTAACTGCCCTGTTTGTCTTGGCAAAACGGTCGTTGATGCCCCGGCACTTCACGTTCCCTGTGCACACTGCAAGGGAACCGGAGCGTTCAAGACCTTCACCTGCGGAGTCTGTGCAGGTAAAGGAGTGGTTTCAGCACCCGCCGGCCCCACACGAGTCTGTCCTGACTGTCGAGGCACCGGTGATGATATCCCCTCAGGGATGGCTTGTCTGACCTGTCGTGGCCGTGGCTGGATTCCGTCAGACGTGGCGTGCTGAAAACTCTCAAATAAATAAGGCTTTGTTTTTATGCGAGCGTTGATTTATTTTCCTATTATTCATAGTCACAAAGATTTAGGAACATTGGATAAGAGGGTAAGTGATTTGCGAACGGACGAGCAGGAAGACAAGTATCTTGACGCAACTGAACATTTCTGGGAAATGATTGCAACAACCATCGAAGGCTTGGAGCTAGATTATAGGCATTTAAGGCTCTATCAGGATGGCCTGCCCGTGTGTGGAAAAGAACAAGAAATAGTTGCTGAAGTCGCGGAATCTGCGGAAAGTCAAAACTTCAAATTATTGCAAAAATTACATCAAAAGGGGGCGGTGCTTATGGGGACGGAATCGCCCGAACTATTAGTGCAAGAGCATGCCTTAATGATGCAATTGCTACAGCCTGGAGAACCTACTAAAATATCTTCAAAAACAGCGCAGGAATTATTAAATCAAAGGGATCATTATATTGCACAACGTATTGATAAAACCTTGCAAGATAACGAAATGGGTCTGCTTTTTCTTGGGCTAATGCACAATATTGAAAAAAAGCTGCCCCAAGACATTATTCTTATTCAACCTTTTGGGAAACCTCCCTGCTCAGCCTCCTAGTTGTCTGCACAGATTTTAAAACGGTTAGGTATATTATATAGACTTTCAGAAATTAAATTCCCAATTCGCGTGCTGTAAGCTTAAACAGATAACGTCCATTGAAGGAATGGTACGTCTCGACATAAAAATCATTTATCTGAAAATGTATAGAAGGATTGATAAGGCTTTATCTTTCTTGGAAAGAGAGGGAAAAATGTCTTTGGAAAATAATTAGTCGGGTTAAAAAGAATTATGGTCGCTTTTCTCAAAAGTCAGAAGCAGTTTTTATGTTCTTAATGTGTAATTTATGTCACAATAAAAAATAAGCATCTAGGAGACTGTCCGAGAATAAAAAACATACTGCGGAAAAGGCATTTCGGCCAAGTTTTCCGCTCATTTTTGTACGCGCACAAACTAGTTGGCTCAAATGATCATAAAATCTGACTCAAAATGGCTTCCGCTCGCTGCGACTCCTATTCTCGGACAGCCTCCTAGTCTTCAGCTTGTTAAATGTTTAAACAGGATAATGACTTTATCGTGAATCAATACTTAAAAGACCACAATTTTAAAGTCGCAGAAGTTATTGTGTGCATGCTCCCTGACTTTATTCGGGGTTACTTGTCATTTGCCTGTAAGAACGCTATCAATAGTTTAAATAAAAAAATGTTAACTCATGGAATGTAGCCAATGAAAGCTATTAGTTCAGGCTATGTTTTAATAATTGATGACAATAAAGATATTTGTCATTTGCTGACGCATCTGTTGGAACAGGCGGGCTATCAAACCCAGCAAGGTTATGATGGTGCCACAGCAATAAAATTATTAACACAGCGTGAACCCGATGTACTGCTACTTGATAGCGTAATTCCTGAGCCCAATGGTATGGCGGTATTAGCCAAAGCTCATCTGTTGTATCCGCAACTCCCCGTTATTATTATCACCGGCACAGCGGGAATTCTCAGTGCTGTTTGTGCCATTAAGGCAGGCGCGTGGGATTACCTTCCCAAGCCATTCGATAACAATCGGGTGTTGGAGTTGGTAAATCGCGCGGTGCAAACGCGTGAAAACAAATGCGATTCCAACGACCAAGCCAACAAAAATACTAGCGATCGAATTCTTGCTATAATGGGAAATAGTCCAGAAACTCAACGAGTTATAAAGGACATTGTTCGAGTAGCACATACAGATTTTTCTGTTATTATTCAAGGAGAAACAGGAACCGGCAAGGAATTGATCGCCAAAAAAATTCATTTGGCCAGTCGGCGTGCGACCGCAGATTTTGTTCCTATTGATTGTGGTGCAATGTCTGATTCATTAATCGAAAACGAACTGTTTGGTCATGAAAAAGGCTCTTACACCGGCGCCGATCATGTATGCATAGGCAAATTTGAGGCCGCCAACGGAGGTACCCTGTTCCTGGATGAAATCGCTAACATGTCTTTATCCGCACAAGCCAAATTACTGCGTGTACTGCAAGAGCGGGTTATTTACCGAATCGGGGCGATAAAACCCATTTCTGTCAATGTGCGGGTGCTCGCGGCCAGCAATGAAGACTTGCTGGATGCAGTAGTCAAAGGGACATTTCGTGAGGATTTATACTATCGCTTGAATGAATACGTTATTCGTCTTGAGCCATTACGCAACCGGCACGAAGATATTCTTTTTTTGGCGCATCGATTTATGGAAGAAACCTGCCTCGAATTAGGCAAAGAACCGCTTGATTTTTCTATTGCCGCCAAAGAGTCGCTACTTCGCTATCGCTGGCCAGGTAACGTGCGAGAATTACGCGCTGTTATGCGACGTGCCGCCTTAATCTCTGAAAATGAAGTTAATGTTGAAGACCTCGGTTTAGTGGTTAGGGAAACATCGGCATCGTTGCCAACGAAAAAAAATAGTCTTGATATTATCCCAAACTTCTATCTTGAAGGATCTTCTCTTAAAGAAATCACCCAGCTAAACATTGATGAAATAGAACGTATTATTATTCAAGACACCCTAAAAAAAACCGGAAACAACAAGGCAGAAGCTGCGCGGCGTTTAAATATTGACTATAAAACGCTGTGTTCCAAACTTAAAAAAATAAATACCTCAGAGGAAAAATCATGATGAGCGACAAAAAAAGTAATGTCACCGGCAATTTTGAAGGCATATTACGCGGCTTGGGCGATTTGGTGCAAAAGCTGGGCGATCTGGCCGAAAAAGGCGAAGAAATGAAACGCAGTGGCGTCTTTGATATTGACACCGGTGGTAACAAAAATGCCAAGGCCGTCTACGGTTTTTCTATGAAAATGGGTCTGGACGGCAACCAGGAGCCACGAGTAGAACCGTTCGGCAATGTCCATCGCGACGAGAAAACAGGTGAAACAACAGTACAAGAAATGTCTGAACCGCTAATTGATGTTATCGAAGAAACTGATCACATTTTAGTGCTGGCGGAAATGCCGGGGGTTGCTGACGAAGATGTCCATTTAGAGTTAAACGGCGACATTCTGCTGCTGCATGCTGAAAAAGGCAGCAAGAAATATCACAAAGAAATCGTGTTGCCGCGTGCGTTTGAGAACAAAGCGCTGGAACGGTCTTGTCGAAACGGTATTTTGGAAGTCAAACTAAAAGGGTAATACTGTCATGTCTGAAGAACTCAAGCTTAAAGTCGTTGAAGCGCAGCTTAAAGATACGGGGCGAGGTTACGCGCGTTTAGATCCTGCTGACATGACCAAATTAAACCTGGCCGTCGGTGACATTGTACAGATAACCAGTAAAAAAGGCCGGGGTGTTGCCAAACTAATGCCAACTTATCCGGATATGCGCGGCAAAGCCATTGTACAATTAGACGGATTGACGCGGCGCAATGCCGGCCTGAGCCTGGATGACAAAGCTGTCATTGAAGCGGTCGCCTGCAAACCCGCCACCCGCATCGTACTCACGCCCACGACCACTACCCCCAATCCGCGTGACATGGACTATATCGGCAGCCTGCTTGATGGCTTGCCGGTTCAAAAAGGCGATCTGTTACGTGCACATTTGTTTGGCAGTCGTTCGGCAGAATTTAAAGTGGACAGTACGGTGCCCGACGGTGCCGTGCTGATTAATCCCACCACCACACTGGTGATCGGCAACTCTGCTGAAGGCAAAAAGCATTCCGTATCTGGCACACAACGCTTGTCTTATGAGGATGTTGGCGGACTTAAAGGTCAGGTACGGCGCATTCGGGAAATGATTGAGTTACCTCTAAAGTATCCGGAAGTCTTTGAACGGTTAGGTATCGATGCGCCCAAAGGCGTCTTGCTCAGCGGCCCGCCGGGCTGCGGTAAAACCCTGATCGCCCGTATTATTGCGCAAGAAACCGATGCGCAATTTTTCACGATCAGCGGCCCGGAGATTGTGCACAAGTTTTACGGTGAAAGTGAAGCGCATTTACGCAAAATTTTTGAAGAAGCGGGACGTAAAGGTCCCAGTATTATTTTTCTGGATGAAATTGACTCCATCGCACCGCACCGTGACAAGGTCGTCGGTGACGTCGAAAAACGTATCGTAGCGCAATTACTGGCTCTAATGGACGGCTTGAAGAGTCGGGGCAAAGTCATCGTTATTGCCGCCACCAACCTGCCCAATGCCATTGATCCCGCGTTGCGACGCCCCGGCCGTTTTGACCGGGAAATCAGCATTCCTATCCCCGACCGTGATGGCCGCCGTGAAATCATCGATATTCACAGTCGAGGCATGCCACTTAATGACGATGTCCAGCTAAATATAGTGGCGGATATAACCCACGGTTTTGTTGGCGCTGATTTGGAAGCCTTATGCCGGGAAGCCGCCATGAGCGCCTTGCGCCGCTTACTGCCCGAAATTGATTTTAGTGCTGCCGAAATACCGTATGAGCGCTTGGCAGCGTTGACAGTGACGATGGATGATTTTCGCGCTGCCTTGTGTGAGGTATCACCCTCCGCGATTCGTGAACTATTTGTCGATATTCCCGATGTCCGCTGGGAGGATGTCGGCGGCTTGGATGATTTACGCCGCCGCCTGATAGAGTCTGTGCAATGGCCGATTAAATACCCCGAACTCTATCAGCAAGCGGGTGTTAAACCACCAAAAGGGTTGTTGTTGGCAGGCCCTCCAGGAGTGGGCAAGACTTTGATTGCCAAAGCCATTGCCAATGAAAGTGGCGTTAATGTTATTTCCGTTAAAGGGCCTGCGTTGATGTCGCGCTATGTCGGTGATTCTGAACAAGGTGTGCGTGAACTTTTTCACAAAGCCCGTCAAGCATCGCCGTGTATTATTTTTCTGGACGAAGTCGATTCTGTGGTGCCCGCGCGTGGCGAAGGCTCAACCGATTCACACGTTGCCGAACGGGTATTGAGTCAATTCTTATCCGAAATGGATGGCCTGGAAGAACTCAAAGGCGTGTTTGTGATGGGGGCCACCAATCGTGCCGATTTGATTGATCCGGCCATGCTCCGTCCCGGACGCTTTGATGAAATCATTGAACTGGGCTTGCCCAATGAAGAGGCTCGTCAACAAATTCTGGCCGTGCATTTGCGCAACAAGCCGCTGGGGGACAATATTCGTGTTGATGACTTGGCGGCGCGGTGCGTTGATGCCAGCGGTGCCGAATTAGCCGCCGTGTGTAATCGTGCCGCCTTGGCTGCGTTACGTCGTGCAGTGCAACAATGTAAAGGCGATGAAGTACCGACAAAACTAGCCGTGCGTATAGAGCAGCATGATTTTGATCAAGTAATTGTCGAGATGTTTGGGGATGAGGCCCAGCGGTGATGATTGAAGCGCCAACTGGATTGGCTATTTATCTCTACGGTTTTACCTTACCTGATTCAGTCGCACCACCGATTTTGGGCGTTGATGATGAGCATTTAATCAGCACCCACCAATGCGCAGGCTTGACGGCAATCATCAGTTCAGTAGCATTAGCGGATTTTACCGGCGAAATCGGTGAAGACAATGTCCAGAATATCGCGTGGTTAACACCACGCGCG
This sequence comes from uncultured Methylococcaceae bacterium, assembly GCA_903839795.1. Taxonomy (GTDB): domain Bacteria; phylum Pseudomonadota; class Gammaproteobacteria; order Methylococcales; family Methylomonadaceae; genus Methylobacter_C. The sequence goes on from CAIMDR010000370.1 coordinate 9,360, forward strand.
TGTCGGCATGCGCTGGTTATCGATAAACTGATGGAGCACGGGCCGGTTTATCCGTTATCATTTGGCACCCTGTTTTCCGGTTTGAGTGCGTTAGAACAAGAAATGAACCAACGCTCGATTGACGTATTGGCCGTGTTGCAGCACATAACCGGCTGCCAAGAATGGGCACTGGAAGCAACGCTGGATCGTAAACAGGCCGTTGATGTTTTATTAACAGAAGGTCTGCAATCGGGGCGCTTTAGTTTGCCGGAAGCCGCAGGTCGCCGTCATCTGGAAGAGCAGAAATTACGCCGCCAGTTGACTGCCGAGATGAATAACTGGTTAACGAATTGCTTAACGTCCCTGCATAAGGACTTGCAGCCCTTGACGCGGGATTTTCGCTCGCGGCGATTGCTGGATGATAAAGTGTTACAGTGGGCTTTTTTGCTGCCGGTGTTACAGATACCAGCCTTTCAACAACAAGTCAGCGTGATGACCAACCGATATGAAGTCTACGGATTTCATTTCCGGGTAACAGGACCGTGGGCGGCTTATAGTTTTTGCCAGCTTGCCGTGGCATGAGTTGGTTGCTCTACGGCATCGTTAAAGTCGATGCGCAATACATTGTTGAACCAACGCTACAATTGATTAAGTCAGCGGGGTTAGCAGCTATCGTTAAAGCCTGCGACACAGAAATAAGTCGGGAACCGGCTGTCGTTTTGGCTTTTGGTGAGCAGGTGCTGCAACTTCATCAACAAACCACTTTGATTCCCATGCGCTATGGCAGTGTGCTGGCAGATGACGAGGCAGTCATTGAACATTTACAAGAACATCAGGCGCGTTACCAAACCCGTCTGGTTGAGCTGGATAACTGTGAAGAAATGGGCGTACGGATAACATTGGATGTTATTCCGGATGACCTCACGACTGCGCCGCAGCAAGTGAGCGGCTACCATTACTTACTGGCGCGAAAACGTGCTTACGCTGTACCCGAACAAGCCGAACAACATGCCGTCATGTTGAATACAGCCTTGGCCGGACTGTATCGACAGCACTGTGCAGCCCTTAGCGTTTTTAATGGAAGTCAGACTTATCTGCTAAGCTATTTAGTGCCTCGCAACCAGTTACCGGCATTTTGTGAACGCTTGAATACCTTGGCAGATAGCAGGGCAGATTTGGGTTTTATTAGTGGCCCTTGGCCCCCTTATAATTTTGCCGGTTAACTGACCGGGCTGGAGGTAATCTATGATGGGTGACAATTCCCGTTTTGAAGTTCGCTACGGCATGCTCCTGAATGCTATTCCATCGTCGGTGCTGATCATCGATAGGCAGCTACAGGTACTTTCGGTGAATGAAAATTTTTTATCAAAAAGCCAGCGTAGCAAAGAGAGTACGGTGGGGCGCCTGTTAGCCGACGTATTTCCGCTGGTCATTTTACAAAGCACCGGCATTGAAGAAAACATACGCAATGTGTTTAATAGTGGTGTCGCCATTAAGGGTCAAAAAATGACCTATCGTGCTCCGGGTGTGCCGCTGAGAATTTATTACTACTCTATTTTACCGGTTCCCAATGATCAGATTATGCTGATTATGGAGGATGTCACCGAGCAAGTGCGCCTGTCTGAAGAAGTGCGTCGCGTTGAGCGGCACTTGGCTTCAGTCGTAGAAAGTGCCAGCGATATTGTACTGTCGACCGATATTAACGGATGCATCTTGACATGGAATTCAGCGGCGGAAAAGCAAACGGGTTTAACGACACAGGACGTTCATGGCGTCTTTTTTTATGATCTTTGTGACGCCAATCAAAAACAGGCAGTACGACAGATTTTTCAGCGCATGAAAGCCGGCAATGAACCGCATACCACCGAATTTGATTTATTAACGCCTGGCAAAGGGGGCAGCATTTTGATTTCTTGGGTATTTTCACCCATGTTGGATGATTACGGTAAAACGGTAGGAACCGTGGTGGTGGGTCGTGATTTAGCGGAACGGCGCAAACTGGAATTGCAATTACGGCAATCGCAGAAATTAACAGCCTTAGGCGTTATGGCGGGAGGGATTGCCCATGAAATCCGAAATCCGCTGGCGGTTTGTTCGTCAGCAGCACAATTTTTATTGGAAGATAATGTCAGTGCCGATTTTCTAAAAGAATGCATGCGAAAAATACAAACCAATATTCAAAAAGCCTCTGCCATTATCGAAAATCTGCTGCGCTTTGCTCGCTCATCTCTGGATACCGACATGAGTGAAGTCAATCTGAATAACGTACTGAAAGAAACCATTGAACTGGTGACCAATCAAGCCAAGGTACAGAAAATTCAAATTCAGTTGTCCATACAAAAACCCGTTATATTGGTGACCGGTGTGTCGGGTTTGTTGCAGCAGGTCTTCATGAATATTTGTCTTAATGCCATCAACGCCATGCCGGAAGGTGGCTTGTTAAACATTACGGTTAACACCATTGAAGACCGTGTTATTGTGCGCGTGACCGACACGGGCGTTGGCATTCCTCCCGGTGAGTTGGAAAAAATATTTGATCCGTTTCATACCTCCTCACCGGTAGGACAAGGCACCGGCCTGGGGTTGTCTATTTGCTACAGCATTATTCGCCAACATCTGGGTTCTATTCAGGCCGAGAGCCGTTTAGATCAAGGCGCGACCATTGTTGTTACACTGCCACTGCTGTAGCGCCATGAATGTGCCTATTTTAATAGTCGATGATGAACCCGATATGTGTTGGGCCATCGCCCATCTTCTCAAATCACAAGGGTTTAATGTGATTACGGCTTCTAATGGAGCGGATGCCTGCTTTAAGTTGGCGAACGGCGATTTTTCTGTGGTGTTTTTAGATGCCAAACTGCCCGATATGGACGGCTTGGAAGTCGCTAGGCGTGCCATTACTATGGCGACAGGAAGGCCCAGCATCGTCTTGGTTTCCGGTTATCATTATCAGGATGATCCCGTAGTTCATGATGCCCTTACTGAAGGGATTATCTGTACTTTTTTGGCAAAACCGTTTACCAATGAAGCGTTACTAAAAACCTTATATTCGTTATTATCCACTGACAGGTAAGTTTATCGCCGGTAGCCATGCTCATGCTATGTTAACTCGACTGATTGTTTGTTTTGCCTACTTTTTAAAAACATCGCCCTCTTATAGAAATACCAAGCGATTTTTTTATAATTTACTGGATAATCCGGATAGCAGGCTTAAATCAAACTTTGATATTGTTATGATTTGCTTGGTTCTGTTCAGTGTTATTTTATTGATTTACGAAGTAGATACTCAGTTAACACGGCTTGAAAGGCTATTTGAGCAGGTTATCATCTTTTTATTTATCATTGAATACCTGCTGCGTGGCTGGCTTTATAATGATAGTCATCAAATTATTCTGGCGCATTACGAAAAGGCCCAATATTTAAATAGTCCTTTTCGTGTGGGTGAGGTAATCCGGTTAATTTTGGCCAAGAAAATCGAGTATATTTTCACCCCGTTGGCGGTCATTGATTTACTGGCTATTTTGCCGAGTTATAGACCCTTAAGCATGCTGAGGGTATTGCTTATTTTCCGATTATTTAAGTTATTAAGATATTTTACAAGTTTAAAATTATTTGTTGAAGTTTTAAACAGTAAGCGCTTTGAGCTTTATAACTTGTCAATTTTTCTGGGGTTTCTGGTATTTATCGGGAGCTCCGGCATTTATTTATTTGAACACCCAACCAATACCCAGCAAGTGGGTAACTTGTTCGATGCCGCTTATTGGTCGATAGTGACCGTTTCATCTGTCGGTTATGGCGATATAGCACCACAAACAACCGGTGGTCGACTGGTTGCTATGGCATTGATTTTAACGGGACTGGGTGTTTTATCTTTTTTTATCTCCATTATTGTTTCTGCATTTGGTGACAAAATGCAGGATTTGCGAGAAAACAGAACCATCTCTGAGCTAAAGCGCTATCCGAGTTTTGTCATCATTTGCGGATTCGGTCGGGTTGGGCGGCATATTGCCATGCAACTTGAAAAGCACCAACAACATTTTGTGGTTATTGATACTAAAGAAATCAACGCCTCAAAAGCAAGGAGACTGGGCTACTTGGTTATTCATGCGGATGCCAGTAAAAATGAAGTGCTAATCAATGCCGGTATTAAAAATAGAGCAATGGCTGTTTTATGTACGACCGGCGATGATGTGGTCAATGTTTATATTACCCTGACCAGTCGATATTTAAACCCGACGATTCGGATTATTTCCCGCGCCAATAAGCAAGATAATGTGAAAAAACTTTATCAGGCAGGGGCTGATAATGTGATCCAGCCTTTTGAGATAGCCGCCATGGTAGTTGCCGAATATATTGGTCAGCCGGTTGCTTTTGAAGCTATTTTGGGTATTATCCGTGAAGAAAAGCAGTTCATCATGGAAACCTTGTGCGTGCATTCAGGCTCTGTTATTGAGGGAATGATTATTTCTGAAGTTGATTTTAACCGCAGAAAATTGATGTTGGTTGGTGTGATCAGCGCAAATCCGGTGCATCGAAAACATAAAAATAGCTATAAGTTAAAAAATGAGCATTTCTATTTTAACCCGGAATCCCACTTTGTATTGCAGGCAGGTGACTTACTGGTAGTGTTGGGCAGAGAGATCGGGATTGATTATTTTCGGGATCAGATTGATAAAAGCCGAATAAAAAAAGGGCACAAACGATGAAACGAATTGCCGTATTTGGCTACAGTATCATGTCGTTAGAAGTGATGAGCCGGTTAAATGAAGATCAATACAGCCTCGTTTTTATAGCTAAAGATGAGTCTGAGGCGGATGTGGTTGCAGAGAAAGGTTTTGAAACCAAAATTATTGATTTTCGCAATGATGAGGCGCTTAAATCGATTGGTATTGGCGCTGATGTTGATATTATTTTTTGCTTTTATCCGAAAGATTCTGATAATGTATTTTTAACCATTTCGGCGCGTGCCATTGATAAAACGCTGAGTATTGTTGCTATTGTTGACGATCCCGAGTCCGCAGAAAAACTATTGGCGGCAGGTGCCAACAAGATCATAGACCCTTATGAGATTTGTGGCAGAAAAACCCATGACATGCTGGCCAAACCGGATATTACCAATATCCTGGATGCCGCCGTGTTTGGTCGGCATGATTTACATATCGCGCAAATAGAAATTCCTGAAGGGTCTTATCTTGAAAACACCAAAACCAGCCAATTAAGGTTGGATGAAGAACATAACCTGATTCTTATCGGCGTAGTGGATAAAGAGTCCGGTGAAGCATTGCATTTTGTCATAGGCGAAAAAGAATATACCCTTAACGCCGGCGATGTTCTGGTTGTGCTGGGACCATCGAGGGAAATCAGGGCTTTTAAAGAAGAAGTTGAAACGGTTTAGGAATGAAAACCTTCAAATTGGAGCTATAGTTTTGCCTGTTATAGACTTTCAGAAATTAAATTTCCAAAATCCCTCAAAAATTCACAAAAATCGTAATAAAACACGTTTAAAATACACGCATTTACAATCCTTATAATAAGCCTAGCAATGA
>CAIMDR010000371.1 GCA_903839795.1 uncultured Methylococcaceae bacterium
AACGAATCATCAAGCACCCGACCACCAAACCCTATAATTCGAGCTCGCTTGTCGCGAATGGGGAACATGATCCTGCCACGAAAACGATCATAAACCTGACCATCATCCTTGATAACCACTAAACCGGCATCTATTAACAGCTTTTGGCTAAATTTTTCCGCCAAAGCACTCCATTTATCGGGCGCGTAGCCCAGCATAAAATCACGAGCAACCGCAGCCTTAACACCCCTGACCTTAAGATAATCAACTGCTTTAGGATTGACTCGTAACTGCTCTATATAAAAAGCAGCCACCCGCTCCATCAGACTATAAAGACTACTTAAATCCTCTTTTTTAGACGCTGACCGATGAGCAACCGACTCCCTGGGCACATCAACACCAACAAAAGTAGCCAGATCTTCAACAGCTTCAATAAAATCAAGGTGACTAAAATCCATCAGAAAACTGATGGCATTGCCACTCGCACCGCAACCAAAGCAATGAAAAAACTGTTTATTACGGTTTACCGAAAAACTGGGGCTTTTTTCAGTATGAAAGGGGCAGCGGGCGACATAATTTGCGCCCGTTTTTTTTAGAGGAACGTGCGAATCGATTAAATCAACGATATCAACCCGCACCAAAAGCTCATCAATAAACTCGCGAGGAATTCTACCGGACATTTTTACCCGGACCCCATAAAATTATCCAGCTAATGCAGCCTTAATTTTAGTACTGACGATAGACATATCAGCGCGACCCTGCATTTTAGCCTTCAATAAAGCCATCACCTTACCCATGTCTTTAACAGATTCTGCACCCGACTCAAGGACGGCATCACTGACCATAGCATCGACTTCTTCCTCGCTAAGTGCTTGCGGCAGAAAATCCTGAATTACCAGAATTTCAGCCTCTTCAATCACCACCAAATCTTGTCGCCCGGCATCACCATACTGCCTGATAGACTCACGGCGTTGCTTAAGCATCTTGTCAAGCACCAAAATAACCCGGTCATTATCGAGCTGAATTCTCTCATCAACTTCAACCTGCTTAATGGCAGCCAAAATTAAACGAATCACACCCAACCGTGCCTTAGCCCCTCCTTTCATGGAGGCTTTCATATCTTCCTTGATACGATCTGTTAACAAATCCATCACATTAACCTGATGTTAAAGTACTGGACGTCCGCGACGTAAATTTTTCAATGCATAACGCTCACGAGCCAATTTCTTCAAATGACGCTTAACGGCAGCCGCACCTTTACGCTTACGCTCCGCGGTTGGTTTTTCATAAAACTCACGACGACGCACTTCTGCCAATACACCGGCTTTTTCACAGGCGCGTTTAAAGCGACGGATTGCAATATCAAAAGGTTCGTTTTCTTTAATTTTCACTGACGGCATTATATGATTCCAATTATGTTAATATTGTGAGTATGAGGACATTTAAAATCCACTGAACAAACAGAACCCTTAATTATACATTCACTTTTAAAATTTTCAAAAACTCAATGTACGTTTTAGGCATAGAAACCTCCTGCGATGAAACCGGTGTAGCAATTTATCACGCCAAACAAGGCTTGATAAACCACATATTACATAGTCAAGTCGAGATGCACAGCGAATATGGCGGCGTAGTTCCTGAGTTGGCATCACGCGACCACATCCGTAAATTAGTTCCACTCATCAAGCAATCCTTGCAAGAAAGTGGGCTAAGCAGCACTGACATTAACGGCGTTGCCTACACGGCCGGGCCTGGACTAATGGGCGCACTATTAGTCGGTGCTGCTACCGCCAGAAGCTTGGCATGGGCTTGGGAGATTCCTGCCGTTGCCGTGCATCACATGGAAGGACACTTGCTTGCGCCTATGCTGGAAGAAAATCCGCCGGCATTTCCTTTTGTGGCTTTATTAATTTCCGGTGGCCATACCCTACTGGTTAAAGTCGAAGGCATCGGCCATTATCAACTATTAGGCGAATCTCTTGATGATGCGGCGGGCGAGGCTTTTGATAAAACGGCAAAAATGCTGGGACTCGGCTACCCCGGCGGCCCTAAACTATCTGCACTTGCTGAACAAGGCACTCCACAGATTAAATTTCCCCGACCCATGACCGACCGACCCGGATTAGACTTTAGCTTTAGCGGTTTAAAAACCTTTACACTAAATACCTTTAACGCTTTTGAACTTGACCCGAACAAGACCGAACAAAACAAAGCCAACATTGCCGCCGGCTTCCAGCAAGCGGTTGCCGAAACACTCAGCATTAAATGTAAACGTGCCCTACAACAAACCGGCCTAAAAAGACTCGTAGTTGCTGGCGGCGTCAGCGCCAATCAACAAATCCGCACCTCCTTAACTGAAATGACCGCCAAAGAACAAGCGCAAATCTATTTTCCCAGACTGGAATTTTGTACCGATAACGGCGCCATGATTGCTTACGCAGGCTGCCAGCGCTTAATGGCCGGCCAACAACAAGGCTTGGAGATTTTTGCCCGCCCACGCTGGCCGATCAGTGAGTTGTATTGAAACGACAGGTTAAAGGTGCAAGGCTAAGGGCTAAAGGTGGAAAAATAGCACCTTTCACATTTATATTTCGCCTTTAACCTTTCCCCTAAAAAATCATTCCTCGCCATTCAACAAACGCTGAATATTACTTTTATGTCGCCAGAGCAAAAAGACCATCATAATCGTTGCCGCACCCACGATGTTAATGTCACCCACCATAAACCAGGCATAAACCGGCGATAAAATAGAGGCACACAACGCGGATAAAGAGGAAATTTTACCGACCTTGTAAATCAGCAACCAAGTGCCTATAAAAGCAAAGCCAAGCAACCAGGAAAAGCCTAGCAAAACACCAATGGATGTTGCTACGCCCTTTCCCCCTTTAAACCTAAAAAACACCGGATAAAGATGCCCCATAAAAGCCGCCAAGCCAATGACTGCCAATAACTCAAAAGACATTCCTAAAAAATTAGCCAGGTAAACAGGCAGCAAGCCCTTAAGCAAATCACCTAATAAAGTAATCGCTGCCGCCTTTTTTCCTCCAAAACGCATAACATTAGTTGCACCCGGATTCCCTGAGCCTTGTTCGCGGGGATCTGGCAAACCCATCAGACGGCAAATAATAATTGCACTGGAAATAGAGCCTATAAGATAGGCAAGCGGAACAAACAACCATTCAATCATGTAACTCTTTCCTCATACAGAACTTGTAAGCGGGGTTCATTTACTTGATACTTACCGCTTTATTAAAATATACATCATAACCGGAAATAACTATGGACATCATCTTTTTAGGCGGGCTTCAAATTGAAACAATCATCGGCATCTATGATTGGGAAAGAGAAACCAAACAAACCGTTGTACTTGATATTGAGATGGCTTTTGACATAAACAAAGCCGCAGAAACCGATGACATTCAATATGCGCTTGATTACAAAACCGTTTCCAAACGCATTATCTCTTTTGTCGAAGCCAGCCAGTTTTTTCTTGTTGAAAAATTAATCTCTGAAATAGCCGGTATTATTCGCACAGAATTTAATGTAACCTGGGTAAAAATAACCCTGAATAAAAAAGGCGTAATTCGTGGCGCCAGTGATGTCGGCATCATCATAGAACGAGGTGAAAAATAAACCATGCCCAACGGTTACATAAGCATAGGCAGCAATATCAACAAGGATAATCATATACCTGCCAGCCTACAAGCGCTTGAACATCATTTTGGCCAATTGACTATCTCAAGCATTTACGAATCAGATGCCGTCGGCTTTATAGGGGATACTTTTTACAATCTTGTCGTTGGTTTTAAGTCAGAAAAAGACGTATACGAAGTCGCCCACCTGCTACGCCAAATTGAACTGGACAATGGTCGCACGCGCAACAGCCAGAAATTCTCGGCCCGCACCCTTGACCTTGACCTTATTCTTTATGACGGTCTGATACTTAATGAGGGACGGCTACAGATACCGCGCGATGAAATTGAACGCTATGCTTTTGTGCTTGAACCTTTAGCAGAAATTGCCCCAACTTTAAAACACCCGGTGAGCCAAGTGTGTTACGCGGAACTCTGGGAAAAATTCGACAAAACCAATCTCAAACAAAAACTGATTACGCCGACCTGGACTCATTAACCAAAGCCAAGACGCGATTTATCGCGTCTTAACCTTAACAAAACAAAGTACGCCCGCCATCAACAGTCAGTATTTGTCCGGTCATATAATCAGCATCCTTAATTAAAAACCAAACCGCCTTGGCAATATCAGCCGGTTCACCACACCGCCCCAAAGCCACACGTTGCAAAATCTCCTGCTTTCCCTGTGCAGACATGTCATTATCCGGCCAAAGTATAGCCCCCGGTGCTACTGCGTTCACACGAATTTTCGACCCAAACTCCTTAGCCAGGATTTTAGTCATAGCCACCAATCCTGCCTTGGCAATACTGTAAACCGGATATCCCTTCAAGCCGCGTTCGGCGTGAATATCAGCAATATTAACAATACACCCCTTATTTTTCGCTAACGTTTTTGACAATGCTTTTGCCAAAAAAAAGGGCGCTTTTAAATTACAGCCGATTAACTCATCCCACTGCTGCTCAGTGACAGCCGCCATTGCCGTTGGATAAAAAGATGACGCGTTATTAACCAACACATCTATTCCGCCCCAAGCCATACAAGCCTCACTGACCAGTGCGTCCAGCTCATCGCTATTGAGTAAATCGGCCTGCATCATGTAAGCCGAATCAGGGCGCAGTTGATTTAATTCATAACAAAGCGCCAAAGCGGCTTCTTTTGACGACCGGTAATGCAAAAACACATTACAGCCTTCACTGTGTAATAATCGCGCACAAGCTGCACCTATGCGCTTGACTGCTCCGGTAATCAATACATTTTTTGGCATAACAACGTCTCCTGATTCTAAAAAATCACGCCTTATAGTTCCAGTGCAATCTCGCTATGTACTGACCATTAATAAAAAAACATCGATTTTAAACAGCTCCTTAATTTTACAGGAAAATCAGTTAAATCGGCACGATAATACAAAAATTGTAGCACGATAATACAAGCATCGACAGCTATCAAAACAGCCCAAACTTTTTTTTCAGAACCTTCTATGGCTCATACATCTAACGTAAATTCGCTTATAATGACGTGCACCTTTTCTTCCAGTCTGGAAGTTAGTATTTTACCGACTGAAGAAATATTAAATCGTTATCAGTTATTTTGATGATTAAGTCGTTATAAACCATGGAGAAAAAAATGAACGAGTTTACTAAAAAGCTATTAAATTATTTCCTGATCGGCGTCTTTGCGGTTATTCCTATTGTTATAGTCTTGCAAATTATTATTTTTGTAAAAGGACTGGTTTCCAATTTATTTAACGTTGTTTACGATTTTTCCGATAACTACCTGTATACCGCTCTGGTTTTCGCAGTCAGCTTTATCTTATTAGTATCTATAGGTAGCACCATTGTCAAAAAAGGTCGCTCCTGGGTTATTGGCATCTTTGATTTTATTATAGATAGAATTCCTTTTTTGAACACTATTTACCGCGTGCTTAAAAAAGTTATCAACATGTTTTCCTCACATGAACAAACCATGACCAAGGAAGTTGTTTATGTTGAATATCCCAAAGAAGGTATTTGGGTGCCGGCTTATGTGACCAACAAATACGATGATAAATATATACTGTTTATCCCCACATCACCCAACCCAACCTCCGGCTTTACTGTGATTGTCGACAAGTCAAAGTTAATAAAATCAGCTATGAATATAGAAGAAGCCACCAGCTTTATTGTCAGTGTGGGCGTTGATTACAACAAAGCATCAGAAGCCAATAATTTACCCCGATAATGACTGTTTAGCATAAGTGAGCCATCACAAAATAGGCAGAACCCATGAAATCCATTCTAAAATTGACGACAATACTACTGCTGTTTACTTCAATCACAGGCTGTGAAGAAAAAGACCAACAAGCCAAGAAACCTGAGTCAGCGGTATTTAAAACCCAACTTGAAGCCTTGGAAAAAGCCAAACAAGTCGAACAAATACTTCAGGATGAAGCCTCGCAACAACGAAAAATGATAGATGAAAGCACCGATAACCAAAAACAATAATGCATTGAACTATCATTAAAACAAGACAGAAAAAGCTTTTCACCACGAAGACACGAAGACATAAACCTCGTATCTTCGTGGCATTACTTCCGCCAATAGCTATCATCGCCTACAATCAATATCATCCTTCCTGATGATAAGCGACAATCCGCTCAACTTCGTTTTTTGACCCCAAAACCAGCGGCACGCGCTGATGAATACCGGTTGGTTTAATATCAAGAATACGCTCACGACCTGTAGAACAAGCGCCACCCGCCTGCTCAATAATAAACGCCATCGGATTGGCTTCGTACATAAGGCGTAATCTGCCAGGCTTTGATGGATCGCGTAAATCAAATGGATATAAAAACACACCACCCCGCGTAAGGATTCGATAAACCTCCGCAACCAACGAAGCACTCCAACGCATATTAAAGTTTTTACCGCGCGGCCCTTCTGTTCCTTGCACACACTCATCAATATAACGCTGCACAGGCGGCTCCCAAAAGCGCTGATTTGACATATTAATGGCAAACTCGCTGGTCTCTTCAGGAATCTTCATGTCGGGATGGGTCAAAATAAACTCACCGATATCCTGATCAAGCGTAAAACCGTTAACACCATGTCCGGTTGTTAAAACCATCATGGTTGACGGCCCATAAAGCACAAAACCGGCACAAACCTGCTCCGCACCCTGACGCAAAAAATCCTCAACAGCTGGCTCTACACCTTCACGGCAACGTAAAATAGAAAAAATAGTCCCCACCGCCAGATTAACATCAATATTTGAAGACCCATCCAAAGGATCAAATAACGCCAAATATTTACCCTTGGGGTACTGCGCCGGAATAGCAATAATATCGTCTACTTCTTCTGACGCCATACCCGCCAGATGTCCCGTCCAGTTAAGTGCATTAACCATAATGTCATTAGTGATGATATCCAGTTTTTTTTGCACCTCACCCTGTATATTCTCAGACTCCGCACTGCCCAATACACCGACAAGATTGCCCCGATTAACCAAGTGCGATATTTCTTTACAAGCGGTCACAATATTATTCAGTAATAGCGTAAACGTACCTGATGCCTCCGGCAAACCTCGCTGTTGCTCAATAATGAACTGGGTCAAGGACACTTTATTAGTCATTCTTAATATCTCGGTTGGTGGGTTCATGCCAATAAATTTTTTTTATGCAGCGAGTGATTTATTTAAAAAATCGCTCCTAAGCCACTGCCATTAAGTTAGGCGCAAGTTGTTTAAAAAACGGGAGTGCAATCGCTTCAGCTATTGCCTTAAAACCGCTAAAGCGGTTTTACTCCATCTAACTGCTTAACTTAACGACATTGCCTCCTAACCCCTCTTTTTCAAAGAGTGACACAAAATAATTATCGTTTTTTTAATGAGGCGGTTGGGTTTAACAGGCTATTGACTATCAACTAACCGTTTTTAAACAGTACATTATAAATCTTAAAAAACAGAATCGATGCGGCCAATACCAAAGTAATTGAATTGGCAAAAATAATCGCTTTATCGGAGATATAAACGCCATAAATAAGCCAAAAAAACACGCCCGCTGTAAACAGACTGTACATGCTCAATGAAAGAGATTCAGTGTCTTTGGTTTTTATCGTTAAAATGGCCTGAGGTAAAAAAGAGGCTGTCGTTAAACTAGCGGCCACATAGCCGATTATTTCTGGCGTGATTATCATAAATCTTGTTTTGGATTTGGGTATACCCAGCGCCACAAAAGCAACGGTGGTACTATTAAAAGATCAGTCTATTAGCTCCCTATAAACATGTCAACACCAAGAAATATCAAATAACGGGTAAACTCCAACATTTTACAATTCTTAATCATCACACAAAACAACCTAAAGTCATTATTTTATGTTGCCGATAAAAAGGCGGCCTTTCAATCAAGCCAATCACCAACATGCCCACGCCTTGGAACGCTAATGTAATTTCGCAAGACCACCGTATTTTCTACAATTTTCACAAGATCCACAATAAATTGAAAGACAAGTCGCTTACCAATCACTCATATTGGTAACGGCTTAGACTTGCGGCGCTTAAATAAAGCGCCATTAAGCCGCACTCCTTTATCTTAGTGCATGTGTATCTCACGCGCCTTTACCATATCACTCCTACGCAAAAAATAGCTATCGTCCTTATCACCCTTCATCTGAGTTCCATCCGTGTTAAGCAGAACCAGTGTTCCTTCATCTTTAATAAGATATTGCCGGGTGTTTGAATCGTTACGCGGCGTTAAAACAACAGTATGAGTTTCTTCATTCCAACTGTATTTTCCTTTCTCATAATACTCCCTTGAGGATTCTTTGGCGGGCTGAGTGACCAGCAAATAATTGTTATTTTGTTTTAAAGACAGCGTTGATTTAATCCCGTTACAATCATTGCAAGGGAGATAACCATAAAAAATACCATGAAAGTCCAGACTTTTATCAATAGGTTGCAAATGGACGGCGTGATCTGCATTTTGCTGATGACTCTTTATACGCGCTCTGACAAAATTATCTTGCGCTGTTAAGTCTGTTGCTGCCATTGCATAATTAGCAGAAAACAGAATACTAAAAGCAATCAACGTCAGATTTTGTTTTAATTGTTTTTTTAATGCGTACATATAAATTCCTCTTTTGATGATTCGAACGGCCGTTTGGTAACTGGCTAATATAACTGGAATATGACTGAGGTCAAATAATATAACGCGAATATAACCCGACTAAGAGTGCGGTTTATATGCATTAACGTCGAACTATATAACTAGCGAGATTACAGCAGGATGGCATTAAAGTTTACCCACTAAATCCTAAAACTTCTTTTTCCAATTGTTCAGAAACTGGCAGTAGACTGGAAACGTATTAAATCAGATCAGAAAAACAAGGTTTCTTGTCTGCTCCAGAACCTGGCAAACCTGCATTAACGTAATACAAACAAACAAAAGCATAAGGTCTTGCTTACTTTGCTACGGAGCGCCTATAACTTGCAACAGATTAAACCAAGGTTGTAGGGGATCGTGTGTAATCTACATCAGGAGATGGGTTCATTGCTGTCAAGCAGGGGATGTCTGCCGGGGATAATAATTCAAATACGTCCCTATAGCCTGGATTCCGGTAGTCCATGCGGGAATGGCGGGCTTTGTGACATTTGTGTATAACGACAAGAGCTCAACTTGGGAACCGCGTCATTCCGAGATTGCCTAAATCTCAGAGCGCAGGGTATGTTTATAAGTTATCATCCGTGACTCCTGAATCTCGGCAATCTACCGTGATGACAAAGCTTTTCTTAACGTAATGGCAGTGCGCCAAATGCTTATATAAAATAGGCTGCCAATTTAAAGCGGGACAGCTAAATAAAACCGGCCTATTGATTCCGGGAGCACTGAGCCTCAGCTCGGCGTAGTCACACATAGTCAGTAATCGGTTTGACTATCCCGTGCCGAGCTGGGGCTCGGCGTTCCCGGAAAGTTATTTGTCCCGGCTTAAGTTGATAACCATAAAATACACTGAAAGGCATCAAACCAACGCCATTTATTTAAAAATAATGCAACGTTTATAATGACTTAAGGTTTATAATCTGACCATGAGCAAAATACACGACAGTAGTTACAAGTTTTTATTTTCAAATCCGGAGTTGGTTCGAGACTTAATCATGGGTTTTATACCGGATGATTGGTTGCA